>NZ_JBDZDQ010000007.1 GCF_040049295.1 Sphingomonas sp. KR3-1 | reverse complement strand
GACGAAACGCGGCGCGGGGGGAGTTGGGATTCCGTACCCCGCGCCGCGTTACGGGTTCGTCAGAACCCGATCTTGACGCGGACGGAGGCGCGGCCCTCGCGGGTGTTGTCGCCGGCCGAGCCTTCGAGCGCGATGCCGAGGCGGACATTCTTGCTGGCGCGTGCATCGATGCCGACGCCGAGCGTGCCGAGCACCGGCGCGATCCGGACGCCCTGCACGCCGAAGCTGCCGGTGCCGGCCGGCGCGCCGCTGAAGCGGACATTGCCCAGCGTGTCGAGGTCGCCCGAATTGTAGCGCACGCCCATGCTCACCCACGGCATCGCCGTGCCCGAACCGGTCTTCACCGTGGCGCCGAGGCGCAGCTCGCCGCCGGCGGTGAACAGGTCGCGATTGGCCGCGGCCATCTGCAGCCCGAGCCCGCCGGTGGCGTTCTCGGTGAAGCCGTCCTGCTGGTTGCGGACCTTGCTCGCGCTGCCGATCAGGGCGAGGCGCAGGCCCTTGCCGAGCTCGGTGCGGAAGCCGCCGGTGACGCCCACCGAATAGCCGTCGGCATGGATGTCGCCGGTGGCGAGCGCGGTGGCGGTGCCGATGACCAGGGTGCGCTTGCTGTTGAGGTCGCTCGAATACCAGCTGCCCGAGGCCGCGATGAAGGCGACGCCCGCGTCGTAGCTGAGATAGCCGCCCAGCTGGTACTGGTTGCCGCTCACGGTCGAGTAGCGGCTGTCCATGTCCGAGTCGATCTGGGCGACGCCGCCGGCCACGCCCGCGGTGAAGCCGTCGATCCGCGTCTCGACGCCCATCGCGACGCCGGCCGTGGTGTTCTCGACCCCGGCATGGACGCGGTCGCCGAGCAGCTTCTGGTAGCCGCCATAGACCTGGCCCCAGATGCCGCCGCGGCTGTTGTCGCCGTCGGCCGCGCCGGGCAGCGACGCGCCGGCCAGGCTGCTGGCGAAGCTGCCGCCCGCCGTCGTGGTGGTGCGCACATCGGCCAGGCTCGCGCCGGCGAAGCCGCCGCCGACCAGCGCATCGCTGCCGTCGCCGACGCGCTGGCGCAGCAG
>NZ_JBDZDQ010000006.1 GCF_040049295.1 Sphingomonas sp. KR3-1 | reverse complement strand
CGGTGAACGCCAATCTGGGCACGGGCACGGTCTTCAACCTGGGCGGCAGCTCGGTGCTGAACGGCACGTCGGCGGCGACGGCCGTCGCGGTCAATGGCGGCACGCTGGCGCTGGGCGCGGCGAACCGGCTGGCGGATACGGCGACGGTGACGGTCGCCTCGGGGGCGACGCTCGACCTGGGTGGCTTCGGCGATACGGTGGGCACGCTCGGGCTGAACGGCACGCTGGCGGGCAGCGGCACGCTGACCGCGGGCCAATATCAGCTGACCGGCGCGACGGTGAACGCCAATCTGGGCACCGGCACGGTCTTCAACCTGGGCGGCAGCTCGGTGCTGAACGGCACCGCCGGCGGCGACGTCTCGGTCCAGGCCGGCACGCTGGCGCTCGGCGCGGCGAACCGGCTGGCGGACAATGCCATGGTGGCGGTCGCCTCGGGCGCGACGCTCGACCTCGGCGCGTTCGGCGACACGGTCGGCGCGCTGGCGCTGGGCGGCACGCTGGCCGGCACCGGCACGCTCACCGCGGCGCAGGTCCAGCTGACCGGCGCGACCGTCAACGCCAATCTCGGTGCGGGCACGCTGGCCAACATGGGCGGCGTCTCGGTGCTGAGCGGCACCGCGGCGGCGACCAATGTCACCGTCCAGGCCGGCACGCTGCGCCTCGGCGCCAGCGACCGCCTGGCCGACGGCGCGACGCTGGGCGTGGCATCGGGCGCGACCTTCGATCTCGCCACCTATAACGAGACCGTGGCGGCGATCGCGGGCACCGGCACGATCGCGCTGGGCACCGGCCGCCTGACGCTCAACAACACGGGGAACACCGGCTTTGGCGGCTCGATCACCGGCACGGGCTCGATCGACAAGCAGGGCATCGGCGCGCTGACGCTGGCCGGCACCTTCGCCACCACCGGCCGCTTCGACGTGTCGGCGGGCACCCTCGCCTTCGCGGGCTCGACCCAGGGCGGCATCCGCGTCCAGGGCGGCACGCTGATCGGCGGCGGCACGCTGGCGGGCAACCTGACGCTGGCCTCGGGCAGCTTCTCGCCGGGCGGCCTCGCCACCGGCGCGCTGGGCGCGATCAACCCGATCGGCAGCTTCACGGCGGGCAGCCTCAACGTGACCGGCGGCAGCCTGTTGTTCGACTTTGGCGGCACCAGCCTCAACTTCGCGTCGGACTCGATCAAGGTGAACGGCACCGCGACGCTGACGGGCGGCACGGTGGCGGTCAACGCGCTGACCGCGGCGGCGAGCGACTACCGGTTCAACCAGCTCTACACGATCGTCCAGGCGAACGCCCTCACCGGCACCTTCGCCAATGGCAGCGTGTTCGCCACGGTGGCGAGCAACACCAACCTGAAGTGGCGCCTGCGCTACGACCTGGTCGCCAATGCCGTCGTCCTCCAGGTCCAGAAGAACATGGAGTTCAACGACGGCGTCGCCGCGGGCGACGCCAACACGCTGGCGGTGGCCAACGCGCTGGGCAACTCGACCACCGGCAACGCGTCGGACAGCTGGGCGGACACGCTCAACGCGATCACCTCGCTCAGCACGGCGCAGCGCGTCGCGGCGTTCAAGAGCTTCAGCGGCGAAGCGCTCGCCGATGTCTCGACCGCGACGCTCTCGGCGAACAACCTGTTCACCGA
>NZ_JBDZDQ010000005.1 GCF_040049295.1 Sphingomonas sp. KR3-1 | reverse complement strand
CTTAGCTGATTGGGCTTCGGTCTTTTCGGTTGGGTTCAAGCATGTCCTACACGTTTCCATACGTGAAGAATTTGTGCAGGAACGGCTCCTAGAAATGAGCTGCTGCATCACGGCACATTCCGGCTGTGATGTGGTGGAACATCAAACTTGAGAGTTTGATCCTGGCTCAGAACGAACGCTGGCGGCATGCCTAACACATGCAAGTCGAACGAGATCTTCGGATCTAGTGGCGCACGGGTGCGTAACGCGTGGGAATCTACCTTTAGGTTCGGAATAACTCCTCGAAAGGGGTGCTAATACCGGATGATGTCGCAAGACCAAAGATTTATCGCCTGAAGATGAGCCCGCGTAGGATTAGCTAGTTGGTGGGGTAAAGGCCCACCAAGGCGACGATCCTTAGCTGGTCTGAGAGGATGATCAGCCACACTGGGACTGAGACACGGCCCAGACTCCTACGGGAGGCAGCAGTGGGGAATATTGGACAATGGGCGAAAGCCTGATCCAGCAATGCCGCGTGAGTGATGAAGGCCTTAGGGTTGTAAAGCTCTTTTACCCGGGATGATAATGACAGTACCGGGAGAATAAGCTCCGGCTAACTCCGTGCCAGCAGCCGCGGTAATACGGAGGGAGCTAGCGTTGTTCGGAATTACTGGGCGTAAAGCGCACGTAGGCGGCTTTGTAAGTCAGAGGTGAAAGCCTGGAGCTCAACTCCAGAACTGCCTTTGAGACTGCATCGCTTGAATCCAGGAGAGGTGAGTGGAATTCCGAGTGTAGAGGTGAAATTCGTAGATATTCGGAAGAACACCAGTGGCGAAGGCGGCTCACTGGACTGGTATTGACGCTGAGGTGCGAAAGCGTGGGGAGCAAACAGGATTAGATACCCTGGTAGTCCACGCCGTAAACGATGATAACTAGCTGTCCGGGCACTTGGTGCTTGGGTGGCGCAGCTAACGCATTAAGTTATCCGCCTGGGGAGTACGGTCGCAAGATTAAAACTCAAAGGAATTGACGGGGGCCTGCACAAGCGGTGGAGCATGTGGTTTAATTCGAAGCAACGCGCAGAACCTTACCAGCGTTTGACATGTCCGGACGATTTCCAGAGATGGATCTCTTCCCTTCGGGGACTGGAACACAGGTGCTGCATGGCTGTCGTCAGCTCGTGTCGTGAGATGTTGGGTTAAGTCCCGCAACGAGCGCAACCCTCGCCTTTAGTTACCATCATTTAGTTGGGTACTCTAAAGGAACCGCCGGTGATAAGCCGGAGGAAGGTGGGGATGACGTCAAGTCCTCATGGCCCTTACGCGCTGGGCTACACACGTGCTACAATGGCAACTACAGTGGGCAGCAATCCCGCGAGGGTGAGCTAATCTCCAAAAGTTGTCTCAGTTCGGATTGTACTCTGCAACTCGAGTGCATGAAGGCGGAATCGCTAGTAATCGCGGATCAGCATGCCGCGGTGAATACGTTCCCAGGCCTTGTACACACCGCCCGTCACACCATGGGAGTTGGATTCACCCGAAGGCGTTGCGCTAACTCGCAAGAGAGGCAGGCGACCACGGTGGGTTTAGCGACTGGGGTGAAGTCGTAACAAGGTAGCCGTAGGGGAACCTGCGGCTGGATCACCTCCTTTCTAAGGATATCGGCAGAAAGCGCCGGTGGCCTCGACCCTCGGGTCCGCGCCGCTGGAAGAGCTTCTTCCATTCCAAAGAACATAGCCGCCGTCCTCATGTCCCTTCATCATCGGATATCAGCCGCCTGAGCAATCAGGTGGCTGGTTAGCCTGAGCTGGCTCACGCCGCCCGCGGCCTTTATGGCTGGTTCGGGTATGGCAGATGGGCCGGTAGCTCAGGTGGTTAGAGCGCACGCCTGATAAGCGTGAGGTCGTAGGTTCAACTCCTACTCGGCCCACCATCTGCGCGGGGCCTTAGCTCAGCTGGGAGAGCGGTTGCTTTGCAAGCATCAGGTCATCGGTTCGATCCCGATAGGCTCCACCATCCCGCAGCGGACGAGACGATTTAGCGAAGCTAAATCGCACGACCGCCAGGGCGGCCAGCGCTGCATAGCGCGCCCCAAGGCGCAGCTTTGCTGCGACTGACGGCGCAGCGTGCGGATTGCACTAGCCAAACATCCGAATGATGAAGACACGAGATCTGCTCTACGGAGCAGTATTGCGGCTCAGGCCGCGAGCTTTTTGACATTGTGAATGGGTTTTTCAAATCGATGCCGTGACGGCGTTGGTTTCAGCGATGGTCTTCGGATCATCGAGGGAGCGAGCGCCGGAACAAATCGGAAGCATTATTTTCCATCTGGTTGACCGCCAAGATGGGAAGCTTCCAACAAGGCTGAGAAATGAACATCCACACCAAGAGGGTTTCCATCAAAGTGTTACTTTGATGGAGCCTGGTAAAACTGCGCTTCACTGCTCTGCCGAGTTTCGTGTCAGTCGAAAGACTGATCCAGTGTTGTCGTTGGTGGTGTGGACTCTCAAGTGTGAGGTAAGGGCAATTCGTGGATGCCTTGGCGCATACAGGCGATGAAGGACGTGGCACGCTGCGATAAGCGTCGGTGAGGTGTGAGCAACCTTTGACCCGACGATTTCCGAATGGGGAAACCCACCTAATCCGATTATCTCGACCGCCAGCAATGACGATCGGGGTAATTGGAAAAAGGTATCACTTAGCTGAATAAAATAGGCTTCGTGAAGCGAACCCGGCGAACTGAAACATCTCAGTAACCGGAGGAAAAGACATCAACCGAGATTCCGTTAGTAGTGGCGAGCGAACGCGGACCAGGCCAGTGCCTGATATTCAACTAGCAGAAGTATCTGGAAAGATACGCCATAGCGGGTGACAGCCCCGTATGCGAAAGTGATGTATCAGGACTTGAGTAGGGCGGGACACGTGTAATCCTGTCTGAATATAGGGGGACCACCCTCTAAGCCTAAATACTCGTATGCGACCGATAGCGAACTAGTACCGTGAGGGAAAGGTGAAAAGCACCCCGATGAGGGGAGTGAAACAGTACCTGAAACGGATTGCCTACAAGCAGTTGGAGCTCTCTTGTGGAGTGACAGCGTACCTCTTGCATAATGGGTCTGTGACTTAATGTACCAAGCAAGCTTAAGCCGATAGGTGTAGGCGCAGCGAAAGCGAGTCTGAATAGGGCGAATGAGTTTGGTGTATTAGACCCGAAACCCGGCGATCTAGGCATGACCAGGATGAAGGTGGGGTAACACCCACTGGAGGTCCGAACCGATTAACGTTGAAAAGTTACCGGATGAGTTGTGTTTAGGGGTGAAAGGCCAATCAAGCCGGGAAATAGCTGGTTCTCCGCGAAAACTATTGAGGTAGTGCCTCGGATGGACACCCTAGGGGGTAGAGCACTGGATGGATGCGGGGGTCGCGAGATCTACCAATTCTAACCAAACTCCGAATACCTAGGAGTGATATCCGGGAGACAGACGGCGGGTGCTAAGGTCCGTCGTCAAAAGGGAAACAGCCCTGACCTACAGCTAAGGTCCCCAAGTCACGTCTAAGTGGGAAAGCATGTGGGAATCCCAAAACAACCAGGAGGTTGGCTTAGAAGCAGCCATCCTTTAAAGAAAGCGTAACAGCTCACTGGTCTAAATAAGGGTTCCTGCGGCGAAGATGTAACGGGGCTCAAGACGTGCACCGAAGCTTAGGGTGTGGATTTATCCACGCGGTAGCGGAGCGTTCCGTAAGCCTGTGAAGCGATCTGGTAATGGGTCGTGGAGGTATCGGAAGTGCGAATGCAGACATGAGTAGCGATAAAAAGGGTGAGATGCCCTTTCGCCGAAAGACCAAGGGTTCCTGCGCAAGGCTAATCCGCGCAGGGTGAGCCGGCCCCTAAGACGAGCCCGAAGGGGGTAGTCGATGGGAACCACGTTAATATTCGTGGGCCTGGTGGTGTGTGACGGATGGTGTGTGTTGTATGCTCTTAACGGATTGAGCATGCTTCGAAGCTGTCCCGGGAAATAGCCCCACCGTATAGACCGTACCCGAAACCGACACAGGTGGTCAGGTAGAGTATACCAAGGCGCTTGAGAGAAGTGTCCTGAAGGAACTCGGCAAATTGCCTCCGTACCTTCGGAAGAAGGAGGCCCTCATCTTGCGCAAGCAGGTTGAGGGGGCACAGGCCAGGGGGTAGCGACTGTTTAGCAAAAACACAGGGCTCTGCTAAGTCGGCTTCAAGACGACGTATAGGGCCTGACGCCTGCCCGGTGCCTGAAGGTTAAGTGGAGGGGTGCAAGCTCCGAAATGAAGCCCAGGTAAACGGCGGCCGTAACTATAACGGTCCTAAGGTAGCGAAATTCCTTGTCGGGTAAGTTCCGACCTGCACGAATGGCGTAACGACTTCCCCACTGTCTCCAGGACATGCTCAGCGAAATTGAATTCTCCGTGAAGATGCGGAGTACCCGCGGTTAGACGGAAAGACCCCGTGCACCTTTACTGCAGCTTCAGAGTGGCAGTGGAAAATAACTGTGTAGCATAGGTGGGAGGCTTTGAAGCATTGGCGCCAGCTGATGTGGAGCCTTAGGTGAAATACCACCCTGTTGTTTTCTACTGTCTAACCACGAACCGTTATCCGGTTCTGGGACCCTCTGTGGCGGGTAGTTTGACTGGGGCGGTCGCCTCCTAAAGAGTAACGGAGGCGCGCGAAGGTTGGCTCAGGCCGGTTGGAAACCGGCTGTTAGAGTGCAATGGCATAAGCCAGCCTGACTGCGAGACTGACAAGTCGAGCAGAGACGAAAGTCGGTCATAGTGATCCGGTGGTCCCTCGTGGAAGGGCCATCGCTCAACGGATAAAAGGTACGCCGGGGATAACAGGCTGATAACCCCCAAGAGCTCATATCGACGGGGTTGTTTGGCACCTCGATGTCGGCTCATCACATCCTGGGGCTGGAGCAGGTCCCAAGGGTTTGGCTGTTCGCCAATTAAAGTGGTACGTGAGCTGGGTTCAGAACGTCGCGAGACAGTTTGGTCCCTATCTGCCGTGGGCGTCGAAATTTGAGAGGAGTTGACCCTAGTACGAGAGGACCGGGTTGAACATACCTCTGGTGTACCAGTCGTTCTGCCAAGAGCGCAGCTGGGTAGCTATGTATGGACGGGATAACCGCTGAAAGCATCTAAGCGGGAAGCCTCCCTCGAGATAAGATTTCTTAGGACGGTCGAAGACCACGACCTTGATAGGCCGGATGTGGAAGCGCGGTAACGTGTGGAGCTAACCGGTCCTAATTGTCCTATTCGCACTTGATGAGTCCCACCATCAACGACAGCCCTGGGCCCAGAGCCCAGCAGCGCGTTGGTCGGATGTTCATCCAGACCTTGCAGGTTGCACGATTTGAAAACCCTTCTTGCGCACACCGGCTTCATTGCTTGGTGGCTATAGCGTCTGTGACCCACCCGATCCCATCTCGAACTCGGCCGTGAAACCAGACAGCGCCGATGGTACTATCGCTTAAGCGATGGAAGAGTAGGTCGTCGCCAGGCATTGAAGCCGGTGTGCGCAAGATACGGTTCATAAACCCATTCACTTTGTCGTTGGCCTCAGGCGCCGGCGGTCGCATCCGCGACCTTGGCTAACGCGCCAATAAGGCGCGACGGCCATTCGGCCTTGCGGAAGGCTTCGCCTTCCGATCCTGATCCCAACTTCGTCGGTTGTCGCGGGATGGAGCAGCCCGGTAGCTCGTCAGGCTCATAACCTGAAGGTCGTAGGTTCAAATCCTACTCCCGCAACCAAC
>NZ_JBDZDQ010000004.1:300000-411569 GCF_040049295.1 Sphingomonas sp. KR3-1 | reverse complement strand
GGAAGGCTTCGCCTTCCGATCCTGATCCCAACTTCGTCGGTTGTCGCGGGATGGAGCAGCCCGGTAGCTCGTCAGGCTCATAACCTGAAGGTCGTAGGTTCAAATCCTACTCCCGCAACCAACGGCTCGATCAAAGAACAACCCAGCACAATATGAGCACCCGCCCCGGAACCCCGTGGCGGGTTTTTTATTGCCCAAAATCTGTCCACGACTTCCGTCCGAACCAAGCTGGACAGCGGCGCCGCGGCGTCGCTATCCGCCTGCGATGGCAATTGTCGCAACGATCATGAACTCGGCCACCGGCCAGCCCATCCAGAAATTCACCTTCGGCCGCATGCCCAAGCCCTGGGCGTCGTTCACGCTCGAGAGCGGCGAACTGGTCACCGCGGACCGGGTCGAGGTCGGCAAGCCGGCGCCGGGCAAGGTCGTCGTCCCCGTGTCGGTATGGGTTACCCCCAAGCGCTGATCGCCGCTCGCCGCTGGCGAAGTGCGAATGTCGCGGCTTCACCGCAGTGCGTGCGAAATGTCACGGCTTGGCCGTTGACAGGCGCGCCCGCGCACGGCTTTCTCCGCCGCGATGAAGCGCATCCTCCTCGCAGTCGTCGCCCTTGCCGTGATCGCGGCGGGCGTGTGGTTCTTCCTCCTGCGCTCGAGCGGGATCCCGGTCTATGCCGTGACGGTGGCGGCGACGCATCCGCATGATCCCACGGCGTTCACCGAGGGCCTGTTCTTCAAGGACGGCGCGCTCTACGAGAGCACGGGCGAGGCGGGCACCTCGTACATCCGCAAGGTCGATCCGGCGACGGGCAAGGTGCTGCAGCAGGTCGACCTGCCGGCGCCCTATTTCGGCGAGGGCATCGTGCCCTTCGGCGACAAGCTCTACCAGGTCACCTGGCAGGACAAGACCGGCTTCACCTATAATTTCAAGGACTTCGCGCTGGGCGACACGTTCAGCTACACCGGCGAGGGCTGGGGCATGACCCAGAACGGCAAGAACATCATCCTGTCGGACGGCACCCCCGAGCTGCGCTTCCTCGATCCCAAGACGATGCAGACCGTCTCGACGCTCAAGGTGACCGCCAATGGCTGCCCGGTCGAGAAGCTCAACGAGCTCGAATGGATCGACGGCGAGATCTGGGCGAACATCTGGCAGACCAATCTGATCGCGCGGATCGACCCGGCGTCGGGCCAGGTGAAGAGCTTCCTCGACGTGAGCGGCATCGCCCCCAAGACCGACGACCCCGACATCGTGCCCAACGGCATCGCCTATGACGAAGCGGGCAAGCGCACCTTCGTCGTCGGCAAGCGCTGGCCGCAGCTGTTCGAGATCAAGCAGGGTGCCGCGGTGAACGACAATGCCGATGCGGCGAAGCTGACCGCCTGCAGCAAATAACCAACAGCGCGGCGCCGAGTCGGGGCGCGGAAAGTCCCAAAAGCCACGACACTCACGCGCGGGCGCGCGCGCGACGGGCATTTTCGCGGCTTTCCCGGACAGGCGCCGCATCGCGCAACAAGATTGCGCGAGGGCGATCCTATTTTTCCTAGAGCGAAGAATGCTGCGCCGCATGCCGAAGAGGCAAGCAGGCGAAATCCTATATTGCAAGGGCGTTGCCTTCCCCGCCAAGGCCGGGGGGAAACTTTGATCAGCCCGTGACCCAGCCCACCCTGGGATCGTCGAAGTCGACGATATCGGCCAGCTCCCAGACGTTCGCATAGCCATAGCCGACCAGGTTGATGAAGGTCTGGATGTTGAGTGCGAGCGGCGCGGATTTGAGCGGCACCGGAGCGCGGTGGTTCGAGAAATTGTTGTTGCAGTAGATCAGCACCCTGCGCTCGCGGTCCGGGCCGATCGCGGCCGCCAGCGATTCCGCGGTGAAGTCGGTAAGCGGCAGGTTGATCGCGCCGGCGAGATGGCCGCGGGCAAAGGCGTCTTTCGAGCGGGCATCGAGCAGCAGCGTGCCCTTCTCCGCCGCGCTGGCCTGGAACCTGTCGAAGGGGAGCAGCCGCCTGGCGCGGAGCGCACGCACGTCGCGGGTCAGCGCGGCGAAGCCGGCATAATCGATCTGCGGATTGGCGGGCGGATCCTGCGGGGCAGCGAAGGCGAGCGCGGCGGCGAGCAGCAGCATGGCGAGTCTCCCAGGCGGGTTCGGAAGCGCAACGATTGCTACTCGCGGCTGCATCTGCGCTGAACGGGGCAGGGCGGCGGACCGGCAATGTCGGCGCTGGCAAAGTGAAGGGAGTCGCCCAACATTCTTTCACTTTGCCGCCGCTCGCGCGTCGCCGGCTGAAACGGGCGAAGTGCGAGTCGATCGACATGCCCATGACGTAACCACGCAAAATCCTACATTGAAAGCCCCTGACGCAGCACGAAACAAAGTTGCGCCGGTCCGGCGCCGCGCTACACCTCTCTGCAACGAGAGAGGGGATATCGAATGGCCAGCCTGTTCCGGTTGAAGCAGATCGTCGCGGCGGAGGACCGGCCGCCCGAGCATCGGCTCGCGCGCACGCTGTCCTGGCCGCACCTCGTCGCGCTCGGCGTCGGCGCGATCGTCGGCACCGGCATCCTGACGCTGATCGGCGTGGGGGCGGACCGGGCCGGGCCGGCGGTGATCCTGTCCTTCGTCGTCGCCGGGGCGATCTGTGCCTGCGCGGCGCTCGCCTATGCCGAGATGGCGACGATGATCCCGGCCTCGGGCAGTGCCTATACCTATAGCTATGCCTCGCTCGGCGAGATCGTCGCCTGGGTGGTGGGCTGGAGCCTGCTCGCCGAATATACTTTGGTGGTGGCGACCGTGGCGGTGGGCTGGTCGGGCTATGCGACGCCCTTCCTCTCCGGCCTGGGCGTGCCGCCCGAGCTGACCCACGGCCCGCAGATGCTGGGCTGGCACATCGCGCATTGGGGCGTGAACGTGCCGGCGCTGTTCGTCGTCTGGCTGGTCTCGAGCCTGCTCATCCTCGGCACCCGCGAGAGCGCGACGATCAACGCGATCCTGGTGGTGGTGAAGCTGATCGCGCTCGCGGTGTTCGTCGCGGTGGCGCTCCCCTATTTCAACGCGGCCAATTTCGATCCGTTCGCCCCGTTCGGCTTCGCCAAGCACATGACCGAAGGTGGAGTCGAGCGCGGCGTGATGGCCGCCTCGGCGATCATCTTCTTCGCCTTTTACGGCTTCGATGCGATCTCCACCGCGGCGGAGGAGGCGAAGAACCCCGGGCGCGACCTGGCGATCGGCATCGTCGGCTCGATGATCGTCTGCGTCGCGATCTACATGATCGTCGCGGTCGCCGCGGTGGGCGCGCTTTCCTATACCCGCTTTGCCGACAGCCCCGAGCCGCTGGCGCTGATCCTGCGCGAGATCGGCCAGCCCGGCGTCGCCAAGTTCCTGGCGCTGAGCGCGATCATCGCGCTGCCCACGGTGATCCTGGGCTTCCTGTTCGGCCAGAGCCGGATCTTCTTCGTGATGGCGCGCGACGGCATGCTGCCGCAGAGCCTGGCCAAGGTCTCGAAGCGCGGATCGCCGGTGCGGATCACGATCTTCACCGCCTGCGTGGTCAGCCTGTTCGCCGCCTTCCTGCCGATCGACGAGATCGCCGCGCTCGCCAATGCCGGCACGCTGACCGCCTTTGCCGCGGTGGGCCTGTGCCTGCTGGTGATGCGCCGCCGCGCGCCGGAGATGGTGCGCCCGTTCCGCACGCCGCTGCCCTGGGTGGTCGGGCTCGGCGCGATCTTCGGCTGCTTCTACCTGTTCCTCAGCCTGCCGACCAAGACGCAGATCTGGTTCGGCTGCTGGAACCTCTTGGGTCTGGTCGTCTATTTCGCCTATGCACGCCGCAACGCAGCAAAGGGGTAGGCAATGAGTGGCTGGACGATCGGGATCATCGGCGGATCGGGTCTCTACGATGTCGAGGGCATCGAGGATGGCGAGTGGATCTCGACCGAGAGCCCCTGGGGCAAGCCCTCCGACGATTGCTTCGTCGGCCGTGTCGGCCATGTCCGCGTGGTGTTCCTGCCGCGCCACGGCCGCGGCCACCGCGTCTCGCCGTCCGACCTCAACGTCCGCGCCAATATCGATGTGTTGAAGCGCCTGGGCGTGACCGACGTGCTCGCGATCTCCTCGGTAGGCTCGCTCGCCGAGGAGCGCGCGCCGGGCACCTTCACCATCGCCGACCAGTTCATCGACCGGACCAAGGGCCGGCCCTCGAGCTTCTTCGGCGAAGGTATGGTCGCGCATGTCTCGATGGCCGATCCGGTCTGCCCGCGGCTCTCCGCGCTGGCGGCGGAGGCTTCGAAGGCGGCAGGCGCGACGACGCATGTCGGCGGCACCTATCTGGCGATGGAAGGCCCGCAATTCTCGACGCGCGCCGAGAGCCATCTCTATCGCAGCTGGGGCTGCCAGATCATCGGCATGACCGGCATGCCCGAGGCCAAGCTCGCCCGCGAGGCGGAGCTGCCCTATGCGCTGGTCGGCATGGTCACCGATTATGATTGCTGGCGCGAAGGCGAGGAGGCGGTCGACGTCGCCACGGTGATCGCCCAGCTCGGCGCCAATGCCGACAAGGCGCGCAAGCTGGTGATGCACCTGTTGCAGAACCTGCCCGAGGAGCGCCCGGCCTCGCCGATCGACACCTGCCTCGATTTCGCGCTGATCACCGCGGCGAATGCGCGCGACCCGCAGCTGCTGCGCAAGCTCGACGCGGTCGCCGGCCGCGCCCTCTCCAACTAAGGATTTCCCATGTCGATTTTCGCTGCCCTTGCCCTGCTCGCCGCCCAGGATGCGGAGGCGCCCGACCGCTCGCAGGACATGGCCTGGCAGAGCCAGCAGATGCTCGCGCTCGCCAAGCTCAACGGCGCGCAGGGCTGGCACAGCACGCCCGAGGGGCTGCGCTGGCGCCGGATCAAGGGCGACGGCAGCGGCAAGCACCCGACCGTGGCGGACACGGTGACGCTCAACTATGCCGGCAGCTTCATCGACGGCACCGAGTTCGACAGCTCCTATGGCCGCGGCGAGCCCGCGACCTTTCCGCTCGGCATGCTGATCAAGGGCTGGCAGGTCGCCGTGCCGCTGATGGGCGTGGGCGACACGTTCGAGATCGCGGTGCCGGCGGACCTTGGCTACGGCTTCAAGGGCAAGGGCCCGATCCCGGGCGGCGCGACGCTGATGTTCAAGATCGAGCTGCTCGCGATTCCAGCCGCGGGCTGAGCCCGGCGCCTTCGGGGCGGCACGGCCGCCTCGCTATCCGATGGCACAAAAAAGGGGCGGTACCCGAAGGTACCGCCCCAATTTTTTGCGCGTTGCCGATTAGAACTTGAAGTTCGCACCAGCGCGGAACGTGCGGCCGATCAGGCCAGCCGAGTGCCACGAGGTCAGCGTGTTCGCCTGGGCCGTGTAGGCCGTGTTGGCGAACAGCGGAGCACGCGAGTTGGTGACGTTGCCGACAAGGCCGAAGAAGCTGAACTTGTCGTTCACCTTCACCGTCAGATTCACGTCCGTGTAGAGGAAGCTGTGAATCTTGCAGAACTTGTCGGTGCCGCCGGCGGAGTCCTTGTAGACCACCGACTTGCACGAGATGTCGCCATTGACCGAGCTCGCCTGGTCGGCGGCAACCGCCTTCATCGAGCCGACGAAGTAGGTCGTCGCGGTGAGCGAGAACTGGTTGTACGAGAACGTGTTCTGCCAGTTGCCGCGCCAGCGCGGCGTACCGCCACCCGACGACAGATCCTCCGGACCCACCGTACCGGTGTAGCGCTGCACGGCGCCGGTCTTCGGGTGGAGGTCGTACTTCAGCGTCTCCTGCAGGTCGAGGCGGCTCTCCCAACGGAAATCGTCGCTGAACTTGATATGCGCATCAGCGGTGAACTCGAGCCCGGAGATGATCTCATAGGCCGTGTTCACATAGGGAGCGTTGACGACGAGCAGGCGCGGCAGTGCGTTGGGGGCGAAGGGATCGGCCCCGTCGACCACGTTGCACGAATAGCCGGTGCCGACTGCGGCAACCTTGGCGCAGCCCGCAGCCGCTGCAGCCGCAGCGGAAGCGAAGGTCTGGCCGGCGACCGAGTAGTAGGCGTTGATCGCGTCGGACGTCTGCGGGCCGGTCACGATCAGGTTCGACTTCTTCACGTTGAAATAGTCAGCCGTGAAGCTCAGCCAGGGCGTCGGCTCGAAGATCGTGCCCAGCGTGAAGCTGCGCGCCGTCTCCGGCTCGATCGCGGCGTTGCCGACATAACCACGGCCGAGGCTGTAGTTTGCCGAATATGCCGGGTTGGCAGCGTGCGCCGCGGCGAAGGCAGGCTGTGCCGTCGCAGGCGTGTAGCCGACGAAGCCCGAATAGGAGCTGCGCGGATCCGATTCTGCGAAGGTCGGTGCACGGAAGCCTTCCGAGTAGCTGCCGCGGATCGCGAGCTGCTTGATCGGCTGGAACTTCGCCGTCGCCTTGGGCGAGAAGTGGCCGATGCCGGTCGAATAGTGATCGTAACGGCCCGACACGTTGAAATCGAGCGAGTCGAGCACGGGCACGTCGAGCTCGAAATAGCCGGCCCAGACCGACCGGTCACCATAGGCCTGCGCGGTCGAGAGACCGGGCACGTCGAGGTTCGGGTTGGCGCTGTTGTTGGTCAGCTTTTCCTTGCGGTACTGGCCACCGATCGCGAGCTGCACATCGCCACCCGGAAGGGTGAAGAAGCTGTGGCTGAGCGACGCATCGACGGTCAGCTCGCTCGAGTTCGAGAGCGCGGTGATCGGCGGGAGCACGGCGTTGCGGACCGCGGCGGAGTTGAGGCTCGGATTGACGAAGTTGTACGAGCCGGTGTTGATCGCCTTCACCAGCGCGGCGAGGTTGGCGTAGCCGTAGATGGTGTTGTCGAGGTTGTCGCGCGAATAGCCCGCCTCGACATTCCAGTTCCAGCTCTCGGCAACGGTGCCGTGCAGGCCGCCGGTGATGCGGAACACTTCGTTGGTGCGCGTCAGGCCCGAACGGACGTCGCCGAACAGGTAGTAGAGGCGCGCCGCGCCGTTAGCCGGGTCCAGGCGATACGCGTTCGCATAGGGATTGTTCGGGTTGAGCTGGCGATCCGCGGCGGTCGAGCAGTTGACGCCCGACGAGCAGATATAGACCGGCAGCACGATGCCCGGGTTGCTGGTCGCGGTTGCCGGGGCGCCACCGAATGCCTGGACCTGGCGGATCGCGCGCGGCGGCGAGATGATGTCGACACGGTCATGCGCATAGCTGCCCGCGACATAGCCCTCGACATTGTCGCCCAGGCGGAAGCTCACGCGGGCAACCGCGTCATAGCGCTCCTGCAGCGGCGAGACCTGCGCATATTCGCGCGTGAGGTCGTGCGCGCAGGCGGTGCCGACGCGTGCCGAAGTGTTCTCCGAATAGGTGCCGTACTGGCAGTTCGCCAGCGGCGTCAGCGAGGTGAACAGCGCCGGGGTGGTGGCGTTCGAGACCGAGCCCGCGAGCGGGTTGTTGAGATCGGTCTGCGTCACGCGGGTGACCACGGCGTCCGTCGTCGCGGTGCCGAGCGTGTCGTCCGCGCGGTTGTTGTCGACGCCGCCGATCGAGCGCAGATCGAGCGTGTTGAACGGGAAGCCACGCGAGGCGGCGTTGATGCGGCCGTCATACTCGTAGTCGCCGCCGATATAGACGTTGAAGCCCTGGGCGTCATAGTCGCCGAAGCCGGCGAGCAGCTTCGCGCGGTACTTTGCGCCGTCGCCCTTCTCGGTCGCGCCGCCTTCGATGCCGCCTTCGATGCCGGTCATGTGCTTGCGGGTGATGATGTTGACCACGCCGCCGATCGCGTCCGCGCCGTACAGCGACGATGCGCCGTCCTTGAGGACCTGCACCTGCTGGACGTTGACCAGCGGGATGCTGTTGAGATCGACATAGGCGTTGTGGCCGTCGTCGTTCAGCGGGAAGTTGGTCGAGCGCAGGCCGTCGACGAGCACCAGGGTCGACGACACGCCGAGGTTGCGCAGCGAAACCGCGGCGCCGCCGGCCGAGAAGCCGCTGGTGAAGCCGTTGCCGATCGAGCCCGCGCCGTCGGCGGAGGCCGAGCGGATCGCGTCGGTCACGTTCGTGATGCCGGCGCGCTCAAGCGTCTCGGAGGTGATGATCGTCACCGGCAGCGCGGTGTGCGTGTCCGACTGGCGGAAGATCGTGCCGGTGACGACGATGTCGCCGTCGCTGGACTGCGGCGCGGCAGCGGTGTCGGTCGTGGTGGTCGTCGTCGTGTCCTGCGCGAACGCGGGCGCGGCGAAAAGCGAGCCCGCGAGTACGAGCGCGGACAGCGCCGCACTGGTGCGCAGGCGCGTGGTATGACTCTTTTTCATTACTTCCCCTTCTCTCCATGGTCCTGCCGTAGGCACCGGAGGAACCCCCAAACCCTCATTGGCCCAATCCCCTATGGACGGTGCCGATGAAGCTGGGGCGAGGATGCGAGCGCGCCTTATGCCTGTAAAGCAGCGGAGCAGCGCGAACGGATGTTTCCATCGTGTTTCCATCTCGAGTGTCGCCGAAATGCCACACGCGTAATCCGGAAATATTGTTTCAAGGCCGATCGGGCCCATTCGGCGCCACAATCGGGCCGCCTTTGTGCCATCGCCGGCCGCCGCCGGCGTGAAATCCGCAAATTCGGGGCGTTCGGAAACGCCCGATTCGGACACAAAAAAGGGAGGGCGTTGCCGCCCTCCCTCGCTTGTCTCAAGTCCTGCCCGGTTACGCGGCGAGCTTGCGCAGCACGTACTGGAGGATGCCGCCGTTGAGGAAATATTCCAGCTCGTTGACGGTATCGATCCGGCAACGGGTGAGGAAGGTTTCCTTGGTGCCGTCCTCGCGGGTGAGCTCGACTTCGACGTCCTGGCGCGGGCGGAGACCCGCGACGTTCTTGATCGTGAAGATGTCGCTGCCCTTGAGCTTCAGCGTCTCGCGCGTCACGCCCTCGGCGAACTGGAGCGGCAGGATGCCCATGCCGACCAGGTTCGAGCGGTGGATGCGCTCGAAGCTCTCGGTGATGACGGCGCGAACGCCGAGCAGGTTGGTGCCCTTGGCCGCCCAGTCACGCGACGAGCCGGTGCCATATTCCTTGCCGGCGACGATGACGAGCGGGGTGCCGTCCTTCTTGTGGCGCACGGCCGCGTCGTAGATCGGCATGACCTGGCCGCCATAGCGCGTCATGCCGCCTTCGATGCCGGGGACCATCTCGTTCTTGATGCGGATGTTGGCGAAGGTGCCGCGCACCATGACTTCGTCGTTGCCGCGGCGCGCGCCGTAGCTGTTGAAGTCCTTCTTCGAGACCTGGTGCTCCTGCAGGAAGGTGCCTGCGGGGCTGTCCGCCTTGATCGAGCCGGCCGGGGAAATGTGGTCGGTGGTGATCGAATCGCCGAGGATGGCGAGGGGCTTGGCCTCGATGATGTCGGTGACCGGGGCGGGGGTCATCGTCATGCCGGCGAAATAGGGCGGGTTGTGGATATAGGTCGAGCCGGCGGGCCAGCTATAGGTGTCCGAGCCGACGACCTCGATCTTCCGCCAGTGGTCGTCGCCGGCGTAGACGTTGGCGTAGCGCGAGCGGAACATCCTATCGTCGATATTTGCGGCGATCAGGCCGGCGACCTCTTCGTTGCTCGGCCAGATGTCCTTGAGGAACACCGGACCATCGGTGCCCTCGCCGATCGGCGTCTCGTACATGTCCTCGGTCACCGTGCCCTTGAGCGCGTAGGCCACCACCAGCGGCGGCGAGGCGAGGAAGTTGGCGCGGACGTCGGGCGAGACGCGGCCCTCGAAGTTGCGGTTGCCCGAGAGGACCGAGGCGGCGACGATGTCGTTGCCGTTGATCGCGTCCGAGATCGGCTGGGCGAGCGGGCCCGAATTGCCGATGCAGGTCGTGCAGCCATAGCCGACCAGGTTGAAGCCGATCGCGTCGAGATCCTCGGACAGTCCGGTCTTGTTGAGATAGTCGGTGACCACCTGCGAGCCCGGGGCGAGCGAGGTCTTGACCCAGGGCTTGCGGGTCAGGCCCTTCTCGCGCGCCTTGCGGGCCACCAGGCCGGCGGCGATCAGCACGGACGGGTTGGACGTATTGGTGCACGAGGTGATCGCGGCGATCACCACGTCGCCGTCGCCGATGTCGTGGTCCTTGCCCTCGACGGCCACGCGCACGGCGTGGTCCTTCTTGTAGACCTTGGTCAGGTCGCCGTTGAACACTTCGTCGACGCTGTCGAGGCTGACGCGGTCCTGCGGGCGCTTCGGGCCGGCGAGCGACGGGCGCACCGAGCTCATGTCGAGCTCCAGCGTGTCCGTGAAGATCGGCTCGGGGCCATTGACGTCGTGCCACATGCCCTGCGCCTTGGCATAGGCCTCGACCAGCGCGACCGTCTCGTCCGGACGACCGGTGAGGCGCATGTAATCGAGCGTCTTGTCGTCGATCGGGAAGAAGCCGCAGGTCGCGCCGTACTCGGGCGCCATGTTGGCGATCGTCGCGCGGTCCGCCAGCGTCATCGCGTGCAGGCCGGGACCGTAGAACTCGACGAAGCGGCCGACCACGCCCTTGGCGCGCAGCATCTGGGTGACGGTGAGCACCAGGTCGGTGGCGGTGATGCCCTCGCCGAGCTTGCCGGTCAGCTTGAAGCCGACGACTTCGGGGATCAGCATCGACACCGGCTGGCCGAGCATCGCGGCCTCGGCCTCGATGCCGCCGACGCCCCAGCCGAGCACGCCGAGGCCGTTGACCATCGTGGTGTGGCTGTCGGTGCCGACCAGCGTGTCCGGATAGGCGATCGTCGCGCCGTCGCCGGTGACCGACGACCAGATCGACTGCGAGATGTACTCGAGGTTGACCTGGTGGCAGATGCCGGTGCCCGGGGGCACGACCGAGAAGTTGTTCAGCGCCTTGGAGCCCCACTTGAGGAACTCGTAGCGCTCGGCGTTGCGCTCATACTCGAGCGCGACGTTATCCTCGAACGCCTTGGGCGTGCCGAACTCGTCGACCATCACCGAGTGATCGATGACGAGGTGGACGGGGACCTGCGGATTGATCTTGGCGGGATCGCCGCCGAGCTTGGTGATCGCATCGCGCATCGCGGCGAGGTCGACCACGCAGGGCACGCCGGTGAAGTCCTGCATCAGCACGCGGGCCGGGCGATACTGGATCTCGCGGTTCGAGCGCGCGTCCTTCTGCCAGTCGACGATCGCCTGGGCATCGTCCTTGGTGACGGTGACGCCGTCCTCGAAGCGCAGCATGTTCTCGAGCAGCACCTTCATCGAGAAGGGCAGGCGGCTGATGTCGCCGAGCTTCTTCGCCGCCTTGGGCAGCGAGAAGAAGTCGTAGGTGGCGGTGCCGACGCTGAGCGTGTCACGCGTGCCGAGGGTGTCGTTGCCGATGGCGGTCATGGGGCGCGGGTTCCTTCCCTGTCTGTCCGGTCCCGGGCGCTCGGGGGACGCAGCCTATCATAGGCCGCGCGGGCGCACCGGAGTGCTGCGAATGCGAAGATTCGCGTGCGCCTTAGCGCGGGATGGGAGGGAGGGGAAGGGGAGGGGTGGCCGATCCGGCGAAAGCCGATGCCTGCCCCTTCGATGCAAGGCGCGCGCCACCGCCTTGCCGTTCGTCGTCCGCTGTCGACCGTTCGTCCCCCGGGCCAGCCGCCGGGGGAAGGACCGGGCCGATTGATCGAAGCGCGATACCGCCGGCCGGGCCTGGCCGCCTATCCGAAAACCGTCAGCCGCCTGGTCGCTGACGTCATGGGATAGGGTGAGATGGTATTGCAATTCTCCTGGTTCGCCGCGCTGTCGTTGTTCCTCACGACCGGCGCGCAGAGCAACGATGCAGCGATGCACGCCGGCATGATGCGCGCCGACATGATGCATCGCCGCCCGATGGCGGTCGTTTCGACGCGCGACCTCGACCTGTCGACCGACAGCGGCGTGCGCAAGGCGCGTGCGCGCGTCCGGGCGGCCGCGATCCGGGTCTGCGGCGACTATGAGCGCGTGGGCGTCCTGCCGCCCGCCCCCATCCGGCGCTGCCGAACCGCGGCCGTGCGGGAGGCGGATGACCGGATCCAGGCCATTGCGGGGCGCCGAAAGCCCTGAGCTCAGCGCCCCGCGAGCGCCTTCACCGCGGCCAGATAGGAGCGCCCGACCCGGAGCTCGCTGCCATCGGCGAGCAGCACGAACCAGGCGCCCAGGCCGTCATGGCGTAGCCTGGCGATGCAATCGCGACGGACGATCGCCGATCGGTGGACACGGATGAACCGGGCGGGATCGAGGCGACGCTCGAGATTGGCCAGCGTCTCGTGCAGCAGGAAACTGCGCGTGCCGAGATGCAGCGACATATAGTCCCGCATCGCCTCGATACGCTCGACATCATCGGCGGCGATGCGGACCATCTCCGAGCGATGCGGCACCCAGAATTCCTCGATCCAGGACGACCGCGCCGGGGCCTCCGCCTCGGCGCGGCGCATCCGTTCGCGCGCGCGGGCAATTGCACGTTCGAGCCGCTCGGGCGTCACCGGCTTGAGCAGATAATCGACGGCGGCGACATCGAACGCGGCGACCGCGAACCCGTCAAATGCCGTGCAGAAGACGATGGCGGGCGCATCGCCTGCTTCCTGGAGCGCCTTCGCCACGTCCATGCCGTCGACCGCCGGCATCGCGATGTCGAGCAGGATGAGGTCGGGCGAAAGCGCCGCGCTGAGCCGCAGCGCGATCGCGCCGTCCGACGCGGTTCCCACCAGCGACAGGCCCGGGACCTTCGCGCAGAGCATCACCAGCCGCTCGATCGCGAGCGGCTCGTCGTCCACGATCAGCGTGCGCAGCGGGGAATCAGCCGGCATCTCGGCTCAGCGGCATGGCGAGTTCGACGCGGAACCCGCCGGGCGCATGCGGCTCCACCCGGCGCTGGCCCTGCACGCCGAAGCGGGCGGTCATGCGATCGGCGACATTGCGCAGGCCCAATCCGACGCCGCGGACGGAATCCGCGCCCGGGCCGGCCGCGATCGCCTCGCCATCGTCCTGGACGGACAGGAGGAGCGTGGTTTCCTGACGGCTGGCGCGGATGGCGATCGTCACCGGGCGACGCGATCGCGAAACGCCGTGCTTCACTGCGTTCTCGATCAGCGGCTGGAGGATCAATCCCGGGACGAGCGCATCCTCCAGCTCCTCGGGCAGGTCGATCGCGAGGCGCAGCCGATCCGGGAAGCGCGCCTGCTCGATCTCGAGATAGAGCTGCTGGAGGCGTATCTCCTCCGACAGGCGCACATCCTCGCCGGGATCGCCGACCAGGCTGGCGCGGAAGAAGCTCGCCAGGTTGATGATCATGCGCTCGGCGGGATCGCGCTTGCCCGCCATCACCAGCGAAGAGAGCGAATTGAGCGTGTTGAACAGGAAGTGCGGATTGACCTGATAGCGCAGCGCCCGCAGCTCCGCCGTCTGGGCGGCGGCGCGCAGCGCGGCTGCCTTGCGTTCCAGCGCGCCGACCTCCGCTGCATAGCATAGCGCCAGATACAGCGCGGCCCAGCTGGCGAAGAAGAAATAGGCGTTGACCGCGCCGTCCGCGAGCATCTTGATCGTTGCCGGATCGGGGATGGCGGCATCGGCCCCGCCGACCTGGACCATCGTCCCGCCGGCCTTGGCGGCGCTGGCGGTTGCGGGCTGCGCCGCCGCCTTGCTTGCCTGTCCGACCACATCGAACGCCACCCAGTTGACGGCGGAAAAGGCAATCGCCGCGGGGACCGCGAGGAGGCCGGCCTTGACGATCGTCCGATACAGCGACGCCGTCGATACCCGGCGGAGCGCGAGATAGAGAAGATAGGTGATCGCCATGCTGACCGGCAGGACGCCGATCCGCCGAACGAGCATGTCGAGCTGGTCGCCATGCCCGATAACGACCGAGCGCAGGGTGACGATCGCGCCGTAAAAGGCCCAGAAGCCGCCGATCGAGAGCAGGACGGTGCGATGCGGCAGCGCGGGCGCGGAATCGGCTTCGGTGGAATGCCCGTCTTGCATGGCAAAGCTTAGCCTCCCGCCCAGGGCGGGGAAAGCCGGCGCCGTGTCGTTGATCGACCGGGGTTCGACATTTGTCGAAAAGGGTGCGGCGGCTGGCCGTGCGGCCGTTCGCGAGGCTGGGGAGGGGACAGGGCTGGATCCGGTGTGCGGGCTGCGGACGGGCGCCCGCAGTGCCAAGCGTCAATTTCATCGAGGCCGAGGGAAGCGCAAAGGAGAATATCGAGATGGAACTTGACCTAAGTTAATAATCCTTTGTGGTGCAATCAGTTGAGTCCAAGTCGTTGTAAGAAAACGTGGTCGATGATACCCCTTAATACGGCTCCTCTGTGGCCCGGTCGCTGCGTATATCCAGTATCTATAGGGACGGAGGTGTCGAAATGTCGAAAGGCATTTTGCGCGTCGGGCGGGGCTGTGCTTTGTTCAGCCATCTTGGCGCGCTGACCGGATTGTTCGTTGCGACCTGGCCCGCGCTGCTCCTGACCGGGGCGACGGCGCAGGCGGATCCGACCGGCTTCTGCAAGGTGCGCGAGACCGTGAAGGTGCGGTGCATCCGCGAGCCCAGCAAGAGCGGCGTCCTCGTCGACGTGACGCCGCGCATCGACATGGTGCGCTTCCACGTCAAGGTCTGGCATTCGATCTGCGGCAGGCACGGCATTCCCGGCCCCGAATTCGACGCGACGCTGGTGCGCGGCCCGGCCGGCAACAACACCTATCGCTTCGACCAGGGGCTGCCCAAGGTCTTCCCGCCCAAGCTGGTGCCGACCGAGATCAACTGCGTCGAATTCTTCATCGAGGGATGTCGCAACAACGGTGGCCCGGTGGGCAATTGCAACGAGATGATCGACGTCGTCGGCCGGCAGGCGCCCTATGAGCGCTGAGGCGGGCCGCAGGCCATTCGCGCGGACCGGCTGGCTGGCCGGTCTTGCCGGCATCATCCTGGCGCTGGCACTGCCGGCGGCACCTGCTGCGGCGCAGCCCGCGTCCGGCGAGAAGCTGCGCCAGATCGATAGCGAACTGGGGCGCTACACCATCGATCCCGCCGGATTCATGTACGGCATGACCGACGGCAACGTGCTGCCGTCGAACTGGATCATCCAGACGCGCGCCGGCGACGGCGGCGCCCATCTGCGTGCCGTGCACGACCTGATGATGACCGCGCAGAGCAGCATCGACATCACCACGCTGGGGCCGATGCCCGACGGTGCCTATTTCGACATGCTCCGCGACACGCTCGATGCGCTCAATCGCGAGCATCGCAACCTATATGTGCGGATCCTGTTCGGCCGCTACGAAGATCCGCGCCAGAACTGGAACATCGAGCGGCTGGCCCGCGAGCTGACCGACCGCCTTCGGCACGGCACGGTCAACCTTGCGGTGGCGCAGATCCAGACCAAGACGCCGGCGCTGTCGTGGAACCACTCGAAGATCGTGACGGTGGACGGCGCGCGCGCGATCGTGGGCGGGCATAATTTCTATTCGGGCGACTATGTGAACAATACGCCCGTGTTCGACCTTTCGATGCGGATCGAGGGGCCGGCAGCGATCTCCGCGCAGCGTTATGCCTCCAAGCTGTGGGAATATGCCTGCAACTACGCCAAGGATGGCGACCCGTTCTGGACGACGGGCGCGGTGGCCTTTCCGAACGCGACCGACTGGCTGCAGCGCAGCGTCTGCATGCCGTTCACGCCGGCCGCGCTGCCGCCGGCGACGGGCACCGGCCTGCAGGTCCTCGCGGTATCGCATGCCGGCATCGGCTGGATCCCTGGAATGGCAGCGTTCGGCGACATCTGGCAGCGCGGCGATACCGAGCAATGGAGCGACATGGCGCGGGAGCGCGCCTTCCAGATGGCCCAGCGCTCGATCCGGATCTCGCAGCAGGCGATCCAGTTCCCCACCTGGCCCTACACCATGCACGACAGCGTGGCTTCCGATCTCGCCGCTGCGGTGATGCGCGGCGTCGACGTCTATGTGGTGGTGTCGAATTCGGATGCGGGGCTCTATTCGTCGAAGGCGCCTCTCTCCGACACGGTGGACCGCATCTACCAGCGCATCCGCGGGCTGCCCGGCGCGCGCGACAAGATGTGCGGGCATTTCCACCTGACCACCATCGCCATCGGCCATGGCGAACGCCACTGGCGGACCGGAGCGGGCATCGCCAACCACGCCAAATTCTACATGGTGGACGACAGCCTGTTCTATATCGGCTCGCACAATATCTACGCGCCGCTGGCGAGCCATGCCGGCACCAACCAGGAATTCGGCTTCCTCATCGAGAACCCCCAGGCCGCGGAGCAGCTGCTGGGCGAATATTGGCACCCGCTATGGGAGTCGTCGAAGATCGGCGCCTATATCGGCGACGGCAGGTGCCCGCTGCCGGAGTGAGGGTTCGCAGGCGGTCCAGCTGAACGTCGACTCGCCGTCTTCGACGGCGGCCCCTCCACCATTTGCTGCGCAAATGGTCCCGCGCTCCGATGGCTGGACCGAGCGGCGCACGCGCATCTTCCTGCGGGCGCGGATCTCCGACAATTCGGCGTACAACATGCGCAGTCGCGACCCGAAGTTCGCCGCGGCCTGGGAGAAGGCGCTCGACGCGACCATCCCGACGCTCGAGCAGGCCGCCTGGGAGCGCGCGGTGGAGGGGTGGGACGAGATCGTGTGGAAGGACGGCGTCGAGGTGTCGCGCAGGCGGCGGCTGCTGCTGCACGGCGGAGAGCTAGGATGGGCATCGGGCGGAGGGGCGTGCGCTTTCGCCTGCGCCTGCGGCGATGCCGCGGATCACCGGGTGCGGGAGCGGATGAGCGGTTTTCCCGGCGAAGGCCGGGGCCCAGGCTTTCTGGATCCCGCGCATCTGGCGTGCCTGCGCGCGCACGCCAAGACTGGGTCCCGGCCTTCGCCGGGGAAAACAAGGCCATTTGCGATGCGGCAGAGAAACCCTGGGCCCCGGCTTTCGCCGGGGAGCGGCTTGGGGGAAGGTGGGTGAATAGCGGCGCGGCGGGTGTCGGGTTGCCCGATGCCCGCCGCGCCGGTGGCGGGATCAGTTGGTCAGCACGATGTCGAGGAAGAACTTGCGGTTGACGCTCAGCGTGTAGCGCTCCGAATAATAGCCGTGCATCATGCTCTTGTTGTCGCCGAGGATGTTGTCGGCCTCGAGCTTGACGGTGAGGTTGGGGCGCAGCGCCCAGCGCAGAGCGGCGTTGAGTTGGCCGCGCGCTTCGAGGACATAGTCCTGGTACGGCTGGGCGTTGACCGTGTTCAAGTTGCGGTCCGCCCATTGATAGGCGACGCGCAGTTCGCCGCCCTGGGGCAGCGCGTAGAACAGGCTGGCATTGGCGAGCCAGTTGGGCTGGTAGAGCACGTTGTCGCGCGAGGTGACCTTGCCGCCGACGATGAAGTCCATCTTCGCCCAGATCCGGCTGGCGTTGAGCGAGACGCCGAGGTTGCGGCCGATGCCGCCGGCGAAGACATGGTTGTCGACAAAGGTGGCTTCCACGCCCTTGAGCTCGGAATGCGAGGCGTTGAGCGGCTGGGTGACGGTGTAGGTCGTGCCGTCGACCACCTGCTGCGAGGCGAGCGAGAAGATGTCGTTCTTGATCCGCTTGTAGAAGCCGGCGAGCGAGACCAGCCCGTCATGGCCGTTGAAATAGCGGTCGATCGCGAGATCGGCGTTGGTCGATTCGCGGGGCTTTAGGCCGGGGTTGCCGCGGGTGATCGTCAGGTTCTGGTTGTCGCGGATCTCGGCGGTGGCGATGTCGCTGAACGCCGGGCGGCCGAGCGTCTGGCTGAACGCGGCGCGCAGGCGCCAGGCGTCGCCGTCGAGCGACTGGGTGAGCGTGACATAGGGCAGCAGATGCGCATAGCCGCCGGTGTAGCGCTTGAAGGCGCCGGCATAGCTGCCATTGACCTGCTGCGGGACGTCGGCGTGGAAGCGGACATCGTCGTAGCGCAGGCCCGCGATGCCGCGGAAGCCGCCGCGGGCGAACATCGCCGCGCCATAGCCGGCGAGGACGGTCTCGTCATAGCTGTAGTCGCTGGCGTTCGAGCTGTTGGCGCTCGAGGCGGCGTTGACCGCGAGGCTCGGCTTGGTCGTCGCGGCGAAGCGGTCATAGTTGAGGAAGATGGTGGGATAGGGCCAGGCGAGGGTGCCGGTGCTGACGACGGTGCCGATGTCGCCGAGCGCGCTGCCATTGGCGGTGTAGGTGGTCTGGTTCTGGTCGCGGGTGGCGTTGACGGTGCGCCCGTCGAACCCCGCCGCGAAGCCGAGGCCCTGGCTGTCGCCGCCGTAATTGTGCTTGAGGTCGATGCGGCCCTCGACATTCTCGAACACCGAATCGCTGAACAGGTCGGAGGCGGAGAACAGCTTGTACTTGCTGGTGTCGACCAGCTCGGCGGTGCTGGAGAAGCTATAGGCCGGGGTCTGGTCGGTCATGTCCCAGGTGACGAAGGAATTGGTCGGCGCGGCGGAATAGGCGACGCCGAGGTCGATGTCGTGGAAGTGGCTGAGGCCGTAGCCGCCGCGCAGCTCGAGCGAGGTGTCGTGGCCCCAGTCCTTGGTGGCCTTGGCAATCGCGCCGCGCGATTCGGTGGTGAACTTGTCATAGTCATAGGCCGGGCGGAAACGGCCGATCTTGAGCGTGGCGACGTGCGGGCCGGCATAGGACACGCCGGTGAAGGTCTCGGCGTAGAAGTCGCTCAGGCTCTGGTACTCGACCTGCTTATAGTCATAGCCCGAGAGCGAGAGCTTCACCGTGTCGCTGGCGCGGTATTCGAGGCCGACATAGCCGCCGAACAGGCGGCGGGTCTTGGCATAGTCCATCGGGCGCATGAGCGTCGGCATCGGGTCGTTGCCGTTCCAGTCGGACAGGTCGGCCTTCGCGGTGGTGCCGGCGGCGGTGTAATAGGTGCGGCCATTGGCGTTGGGCTTGGACGCCTGCCAGCTCTCCTGGTTGTAGACGCCCGAGACGACGAGGCCGAACCGCTCGTCGGCGCCGAACCTGTGGACGTAGAGCCCCTTGATCCCGCCGCCGAAGCGCGTGTCGAGATTGCCGCCCAGCGCGTTGAAGGCGGGGAACTGGCTGGTGTTGGGCTGGTATTCGCCGCTGACGTCGACCAGCCAGTGGTTGCGGCCGTCGAGCGCGCTGTAGGGCACGATGTTGGTGACGCCGCCGATCGCGCCGGCATCGATGTCGGGCGTGAAGCTCTTGGCGACCCGGGTCATCTGCGCGACCTGGGTGGGGATCAGCGCGAGATCGACGCGGCGGGTGCCGTCGCCATTGTTGGCGGCGGAATACATCGCCATGCCGTCGAACGACACGAAGTTGAGGTCGGGCGAGATGCCGCGCACCGAGACGTACTTGGCCGACTGCTCGCCGTAGAGCGTCTCCATCGTGTTGATGCCGGGCAGGCGGATCAGCGCGTCGGCGACGGTCTCGTCGGCAAGGTCGCCGGTATCGTCCTGCGAGACCGAATCGACCACGCCGAGTGCCGCGCGCTTGGCCGCGATCGTCCGCTGGTTGCGCCCGGCGCTGCCGGTGACCACGATCGCCGAGTCCGCGTCCTGGGCGGTGGCGGCGGCGGTATCGGTGTCGACCGCCTGGGCCTGGGCGGTGCCGGCGAGCAGCGTGGCGGCAATGGAGACGGACGCGAGCAAGAGCCCGCGACGGTGGTCGGCGCGCATGGAATTCCCCTTCGTTGAAGCGCCCCCCACGGGTCGCCGCCTCCCTAGAGCCGCGGGGCCGGGGATTCCGCCATTCCGGTTCTATCATGCCGCCAGCCGGCGGTGCGGCGCGCTCGATTTGCGGCGGGCGGCGGTCGCTTTGCCATTGCCCAAACCGCGCGATCGCATATGCCGGGGCGGTGACTGGAATGAATAGCGCTCGGCAAGCGTTGCGGTTGGCCACCACGGCCAACCATGAGCGCGTGGACATGGTCTTCTCGAAGGCGCAGCTCGGCGAGCGCGCGGCCTATGGCCGGTTCCTGCTCGCCCAGGCCGCCGCGCACCTCCCGACCGAGCAGGCGCTGGAGCAGGGCGGGATCGAGGAACTGGTGCCGGACTGGACGGCGCGACGCCGGGCCGAAAGCCTGAAGGCCGACCTGCGCGACCTCGGGCTGGACCTGCCGGCGCCGGCGGGCGCGCCGGCGTTCGAGACGCGCGAGGCGCAGCTCGGCGCGCTCTATGTGCTCGAGGGATCGCGGCTGGGCGGCACGCTGCTCAAGCGCTCGGTGCCGGCGGATTTCCCGTCGCGCTTCCTGGGCAATGTCGATTCGGCGGCGTGGCAGGCGCTGCTCGCGCGGCTCGATGCGGCGCTGGACAGCGAGGATCGGCGCGCGGCGGCGATCGCGGGCGCACGGCAGGTGTTCGACCTGTTCGAAGCGAGCGGGCGGGCGTATCTGGACGGGGACGGCTGACCCCCGCAGCGCCCGGGCTATTCGGGCGCGTGGCCCATCAGGTCCTCGATCGCCTTTGCCATGTTGTGCGAGGTGTAGGGCTTCTGCACCACGGTCGCCGCGCGATGCTCCATCGGCAGGCTGGCCTGCTCGCCGTACCCCGAGGCGAAGAAGAAGGGCAGCCCGAGCTCGCGCAGGCGATCGGCGACGCCGAAGCTCATCTGGTCGCCCAGGTTGATGTCGAGGATCGCGAGGTCGGGGCGGTGCTGGTCGAGATAGTTGTGCGCCGCCTCGGGCGTCGAGGCGGTGGTCACCGAGGCGCCGAAACGCTCGAGGATGTCCTCCGCGTCGAGCGCGATGATCAGACTGTCCTCGACGAGCAGGATCGACTTGCCGCCGAAGCCGTCGAGCGACACCACGCGCTGGCTCGACATGGTCGGCCGGGTCACGCGGATCGCCGAGCCGGCGATATTGCGCGGTTCGGAGACGTGGCGGGCGGGGATGCAGAATTCGGCGCGCACGCCCTCGACCGCATAGGAGATGCTCGCCTCGCCGCCCAGGTCATAGGGCACCGAGCGGTTGACGATCGTCGTGCCGAAGCCCTTGCGCTTGGGCGGCGAGACCGGCGGGCCGCCGACTTCCTGCCAGACGAAGACGAGGTTGCCGTTATGGTCGCGCGACCAGTCGATATGGACCTCGCCGCTCCCTGACAGGCTGCCATATTTGGTCGAGTTGGTGACGAGCTCGTGGACCACCAGCGCCATCGTCGAATAGGCCTGGGGATTGAGCAGCACCGGATCGCCCTTGGCGATGATCGCGCTCTGGCGATCGGCGGCGAAGGCGGCGGCCTCCGCTTCGATCAGCGCCTGGAGGGGCGCCGGGCCCCAATGATCGTCGGTGATCTGGTTGTGCGCGCGGGCGAGCGCGTGGATGCGGCCGTCGACGAGCTTCACGAACTCCTTCACTTCCGGGCTCTCGGGCTGAGACTGGCGGATCAGGCCGCGGATCACGCCGAGGATGTTGCGGACGCGGTGGTTGAGCTCGGCGATGAGCATTTCCTGGCGCGCGGTCGACTGCCGGCGCTCGGCAGCGGCTTCGTCGGCGAGGCGCAGCACGACTTCGATCAGCGTGGCGCGCAGCGTCTCGGCGACGCGGATCTGCGAGGTGGTGAAGGGCTGGGCATGGCCTTCGACTTCCTCCTGCCACTCCGCGAAGCTCTCGCGCGGGGTGAGGCGGGGGCCGTTGGGGCCATATTCGATCGGCTTGTGCGGATCGCCGGCCCAGCGGACCGACTGCTTCAGCTCCTTGCGGAACAGGATCACATAGTCGCGCGGCGAGCGCGAGATCGGGATGGCGAGCAGGCCCGCGGCCTGATCGGCAAAGGCGTTGGCGCCGTCGATCAGCCCGCCGATATGGTCGGTCGAGAAGACCCGGCCGGCGGCGAGGCCGTTCAGCGCGCGGACGATGCGGCGGAAATCCTCGGTCGGCGGGGCGACGCCGGAAAAGGCATAGTTGCCGTTGATCCAGACGCCGACGCCGTCGGCGGGGATCGCGCTGGTCAGGATGTCGCCCAGCCAGTCCGGATCCTGGAGCAGGGTCTCGTCCGAGGCGACGGCGCCGAGCAGCTGATCGGAGATGTCGCGGGCGCGCTGCTCATATTCGGCGACCTGGCGCCGCTCGCGCGATTCGAGCCGCATCGCGAACATGTCGGCGAAGAGCTCGCAGACCGATCGACGCTCGAAGGTCGGGAAACGCGGCGAATAATGGTGGCAGGCGAACAGCCCCCAGAGCTGACCGTCGACGATGATCGAGATCGACAGCGAGGCGCCGACGCCCATGTTCTTGAGATATTCGATATGGATCGGCGAGACCGAGCGCAGGATCGACAGCGACAGATCGATCCGCCGGCCCGCCGCATCGACCGCCGGCACGATCGGCACCGGCTCGGCATTGACGTCGCGGATCACCCGGACGAGGTTGCGCATGTAGAGCTGGCGCGCCTGGCGCGGGATGTCGCTGGCGGGATAGTTCAGGCCGAGAAAGCTGCCGATGCCAGGCTTGCAGGCCTCGGCCACGACCGCGCCCGAGCCGGACTCGGCGAACTTGTAGACCATCACCCGGTCATAGCCGAGCAGCGCCCGCACCTGGCGTGCGCCCTCGCGGTAGAAGGCGGTGAGATCGGGGGTGCGATCGAGCCGCGACATCATCGCGCGGACGGCATTGGTCGAATCCTCGCCGACCGCGGTGCCGGGCTCGGCCTCGATCAGGATCTGGCCGTCCGACATGTGGATGGCGATGTCGTAGAGCTGGCCCGAGGTGCCGATCTCGCGCCCGAACAGCCGCTCGACCATGTCCGGCGCGGACAGGTAGGAGAGCTTGTTGCGCAGATCGTGGACCAGCGCGGCTGGCACATATTCGGGCAGCGGCGAGCCGATGAGCTGCTCGGGGTCGAAGCCGAGCAGGTCGCGGATGTTCTTCGACACCCGCGCGATGATCCAATCGGTGCTGACGGCGATCAGGAACCCGCCCGGCTGGATCGCGCCGAGGAGGTGGATCGGCTCGCGATCGCAGTTGGTCAGGTCAACCTTGTCGAAATCCGTCACGCTGTCTCACATCGTCCATCTGGCGGCGCCCTGCGGGCCCGGGGACCAGCGTTCGCTGCGTAACGATCTGGCATAAATCGAGTTCCTGGAGCCACTTGAAATATCGAATGTGCGACGAACGCCCGCGCCGCCGCCGCCAAATCCTGGCGCGCGTGGCCCGGGCGGCGCGCGGGCTTTCTATAAAAGGGGAAAGCCGCGCCGGTCTGCGCGGGCGCCGCATCGGCGTTTCCAGGAGCTGCGAATGTATCAGAGCCGGTTTTCTCCCCTTGGCGAACAGCAGGACGAGGCGCTGTTCCTGGCGCTCGCCACCGACTGGCTGGGCGAGGGCATCGCCGCGGCGCCGGCGGCGCTGGCGGCCGCTGCCGAGCTCGACTTCGACGATGGCGGCGCGCTGCTCGCGCAGCTCCACGACCAGGTGATCGCCGCGCTGATCGCGGCGTTCAGCGAGGATGCGTTCAGCCCCGCGGCCTATGCCGCGCTGGCGGCGATGCCGGCGGACCATGCCGCAGCAATGTACGACCGAATGCTCCACGCGCTGTTCGCCGGCGGCAAGCCCGACACGATGCTGCTGACCCCGCGCTCGATCCTGTGCCTGGTCGGCATGCTGTCGGCCGCGGGCGCGCACGAGCAGGCGGCAGTGCTGCTGGCCGAAGTGATGCGCGACCTCAGCCAGCCGCCCGCGGTCCATCATGCCGCCTGGATCGCGCGCTGCCGCTGGGCGGGCTGCCCGAGCGACCTCGCGCCGTTCTGGGGAAGCGCCGTGCCGCACGCCGCGACGCTGGCGGCGGCCGATGCCGCGATCGCGCGCGCCGAGCTGGACGTCGAGGCGCACCGCGCCCGCGTGCGCCTGCTCGCCGGGGCCGGCAAGGGCGTGCAGGCGCTCGACGCACTGTGCGTCGCGCTGACGCTGCCGATCGGCGAGCGCGACAAGCTGGACCTGGCGGAGGAGCTGGCGCTGCTCGCGGCGGTGCTGAAGATCCGCGGCGAGTTCAAGCTGTTCGAGCGCCCGCGCACGCGCTGGGCGCTGGCGATGGTGCCGAAGATCGTCGATGCCGCGATCGCGCGGATGACCGCGGCGCTGGCGGACGGGACGTTCGCGTTCCTCGACGAAGCCGAAGCGGCCGAGATCGCGCAGCAGCTGCGCGCCGCCAATCCCGCGCAGCGCCCCTATCCGATGCGCGGCGGCAAGCCCTATCTCGAGATCGTCTGGCTCGAGATCACCAACCATTGCAACCAGAAGTGCACCTTCTGCCCCGACATGTTCCGCGAGGATGCGCGCACCTGGCTGCCGCTCGAGCAGATCAAGGCGATCATCGACGACCTGGCCGAGAATTGCGTGGTCGGATCGATGCAGCTCAACGCCTATGGCGAGCCGCTGCTCCACCCGAACATCGCCGAGATCCTCGCCTATCTGCGCGAGCGAGAGGTGCCGTTCCCGGTGTTCTTCACCACGCACGGCATGACGCTGGTCGAGAAGAAGCTGAAGCAGCTCTCGAACAACTATCCGACCGGCTTCGCGGTCTCGCTGCACAATGACAGCCAGGAATCGTACGAGCTGACCCGCAGCGGCAAGATCGGCGACTATGACACGCTGGTGGCGCGGGTGACCGGGCTGCTGCGGCAGATGGTGGCCGAGCGCGCGCCGTCGGACGTGCGGATGTACCAGATGGTGTCGAACAAGCTGTCCGACCGCAATGTCGATCCGCAGACGCACTCGGCCTTCCCCGATTCGCCCGAGCGGATGCTGGCGCATGTCCGCAAATGGGAGGCGATCGCCGCCGAGCTCGCCGCCAATGCCCCGGTCGAGGCGCGCGCGCAGGCGCACGTCAACAGCGCCGAGCGCATCGCCAGCGGCTATGCCGACGCCAACCACGAAGACAGCGTGCGGCTGCCGCTGCTCAGCTGGATCGACGTCAAGGGCGCGACGCAGACCGCGTTCATGTCCGGCCGGCCGCTAGGCAGCTACGCCAATCTGCTGCTCGAATATGATCCGCGCTGGCAGGTCGAGCGCCGGGTGGTGAACGATACCGAGAAATGCGGCTTTACCACGATGAACTCGCTGGCGATCTTCGCGACCGGCAAGCTCGGCATCTGCTGCATGGACCTCAACAGCACCGCCACCTTCGGCGCGCTGAGCGACTATGCGAGCGTGAGCGACGCGGTGAAGAGCCCCGAGGCGCTGCGGCTGTTCGCCCAGCTCTCGAACGGGGTGGCGGCGAGCCGCGGCTGCCAGATCTGCCTGGCCGGGCCCGAGCGGCTGTGCCGCAGCACCGACGAGAGCGTGCCGCGCCCGACGCGTCCGGCGGGACATTTCCGCGACGGGATCTGAGCGCGGCCGCGATTCGCAGGGGAATCGCGCCGAAATGTCACCGGTGGCATGGCATTTCCGGGCGGTATTTGTCCCGAAACGGGGGCGGCGCACGGCGGAGATGCCGCTTTCTCCCCAGTATTGCTGTGGGTTAGCCGGGCAATGCGCGCTGCATCTTCGCCTTGACTGTGGCTGACACCGGTATCAAGATGTTTCCCGGAAAATGGACCGGAGCGAACTCCGGCCATCCTTAGGGGAGAGGCATAATGAAGCTGCGAGCGGTGACGCCTGGCGTGATGCTGGGCATGGCAATGGCATTGGCGGGATGCAACGGGAGCGACAGCGGATCGGTCTCGACGCCGAGCCCGACACCGAGTTCCGCGGCGACCCCCGGACCGATCACCGCAGGGCTCTCGCCCGCGACCGGCGACACCGCGGCGTACAGGGACACGCTGCTCAAGCTCACCTTCGACACGACGCCGGTGGCGACGGGCACCGGATCGATCCGCGTCTACAAGAGCGACGGCACGCTGGTCGACACCGTCAACACCTCGTCGGACGCGGTCGTCGCGGGCGCCGAGACGCAGGTCGCGCTGGGCAATGCCAACACCGAGATCGACAAGATCGGCAACGGCATTGCGAGCCTGACCCAGTATCGCTTCACCTATTACCGGCCGATCAAGATCAACGGCAAGGTGGCGACGATCAAGCTGCACGACGGCGTGCTGGCCTATGACACGTCCTACTACGTCCAGATCGACAAGTCGGTGTTCAACGGCGGCATCGCCGGCCAGGCGACCTTCCCGGGCGTGAGCGGGACGACGGGCTGGACGTTCAAGACCAAGTCGGCCCCGACCTCGACCACCGCGGTGACGGTGGACGACGACGGCGCAGCGGACTTCCGCACCGTGCAGGGCGCGCTCAACTACATGATGACGGTGGGCTGCAGCGGCTGCGGCACCGCGGCGAACGCGGCGGCCAAGACGATCACGATCAAGAACGGCACCTATGACGAGCAGCTGTTCCTGCGCAACGTCAACAACCTGACGATCACCGGCGAGAGCCGCGCGGGCACGGTGGTGCAGAACAACAACTGGGAAGCGTTCAACCCGGGCGTGGGCGGCAGCCGCGCGACGCCGAACACGACGCTGACCAATATCGGCGGCGCCTCGGCGCTGGGCAACCGGCTGTCGCTGGGCGGCGGCCGCGCGGTGCTGCTGATCGAGGGCGGCGACCTGCTCAAGTTCAGCAACTTCACGATGCAGAACACGCATGTGAAGGACGCGAACCAGAACAGCCAGGCCGAGGTGATCTACTACAACTCGGCGAACATCAACGGATCGCGCTTCATCGGCACCGACATGAACTTCATCGGCACGCAGGACACGCTGCAGATGAAGGGCTGGGTGTGGATCTACAACAGCCTGATCGCCGGCGATGTCGACTTCATCTGGGGCTATCCCTATGCGATGGCGATCGAGAATTCGGAGCTGCGCACGGTGTTCGACCCGTCGGCGCCGACCTCGGGCGGGTACATCTTCCAGGCCCGCTCGGCCAAGGGCTATCCGGGCTTCGTCGTGCTCGGCGGGTCGCTGACCTCCGAGGCGACGGTGCCGGCGGGATCGACCTATCTGGCGCGCTCGGGCGGCGTCTACCAGGCGGGCGGCTATTGCCAGACGATGCTGGTGCTCGGCGGCGGATCGGCGAGCAACGCCACGCAATATTGCGACAATGTCGCCTATGTCGGCGTGAAGATGGGCGGGCATGTCGCGACGGCGGGCTGGTGGATCACCCCGATCCCGAACCTGCTGCCGAGCAACAGCGAAGGCTGGCGCGAGAGCGGCTCGCTGACCGCGACGGGCACGGCGCTGTCGATGACCGGGCGCAACACCACCTATGGCAGCAGCACCGCGGACCTTTCGGGGATCAACACCCGCGCCAAGGTGTTCGCGCAGTGGAACGGTGCGGTCGGCTGGAACCCGGCGCCTTGAGCCGGGTGCCTGCCTGACCTGTGACCTGAAAGGCCCCTCTTCGAGCATGCTCGGGGAGGGGCTTTTCGCTGGGCGCGACAAGTCGTGACCCGAGGCGCGGCGGTGGCGATTTCGACGCTGGATCGCGGATCCCGGATAGGGCGCGGGCTGGGAGCCCGCGCCCACCGATGGTGACCGCCGGAGGGAGCCGGCGATCTGCCTGACCCACCGCGCTGCATGCGAGTGGGCCGTGCGGCTGGCGGCGGCGTCAAGCCGCCATGTCGCCGATTGCCCCCGCCGCTAGGCGGCGGGAAGGGGCGGGCTCAAGCGGCCCGCTGCCCATTTTGACGAAGATGCCCTAGTCGAAGGCCGGAATCGCCGGACGACTCGCCAGATAGGCCCGCGACGGGTCCTCGAGCGGGAAGCCATTGGCGCCCAATCGGGCCAGCAGCAGCCGGACGATCGCGAAGCTCTGCGTGCTGGTCGCCACCGATTCGGGGCGATTGAGCCAGGTCTCGGAGACCATCAGCTTCTTGCCGAGCCGCTCGACCCGGCCGTCCGCGCACAGGCTGGCGACGCGGCGGCGCACCGTCGCCTCGGGCAGACCGAGCGCGCGCGCCACCGCGCTGGTGCGCACCGGCGGGCAGAGATCGGACGGCGGCGTCGCGCGGCCGTCGGCATAGCGGCGGGCGAGTCCGCGATCGGCGCTGATCAGCCGCGAATTGGCGCAATAGATGGTCGAGAAGACGACGAGCTCGAGCCAGTCGCCATGCGTGCGCCGATTGCTGTCGATCACCGCGAGCATCATGTCGATCGCGGCCTGCACGCCCGCGGCATGATGATAGGGCCGCGCCGCGCCGACTTCCGGCATCGGCACGCCGCAATGCGCAAGATCGGCGACGAAGCGCACCGCGGCATCGTGCATCAGCGTGAGGAAGGCGACGACTTCGGGCGATTCGAGCTCGGCGGGGCTGGCGCGGACGCCGTCCGGACCGCGCGTGCACCAGCCCGCATCGACCAGTGCGTTCACGTGGCGGCGCACCGTCTCGTAGGGGCGCGATAGCGACATCGCGAGCGAATGGGCGGAGATGCTGTGCGGCGGGCGCTGGTCGGCGGGATCGAAGCCATAGGTGTCGCGCATGATCAGCGCGAAGATGGTGATGCGATCGATATCGTCCTCGAACAGCCGGATCGCCTGGGAGAGGATCGTGGTCTGCAACTCCGCAAGCAGCCGCGTCATCAAGCGGATCGGGGGAGGATCGAGGGGCAAATGGGTTGGCATTGCTTGCGTCCGATACTCGCGGGCCGCGACGCCGGCGGATAGCCTTAACGTCCGGTTATTCGTCATTTTGAGTAGCAGGAACGGCAGGAATGCAAGGCCTTGGCGCGATTTGCAGCATGGACCGCCGGAACGGGTAGGCCGCGGCTTGCCGCGCGCCGCGATGCGCGGGAGCGCCGGGCGAATGCAAGGTCCAGGTCCATGGTTAACGCCGCCGCCGCGCGCGGCGCAAGACTCCGCTATTGGAAAGCGGCTCAGGCTGCGGCGCGAGGCGCTGGGGCTCGATCTCGCCGCGGTGAGCGTGGCGACGCGGCTGCCGCGCCGGCGCGTCGAAGCGATCGAGGCGGGCGAGTTCGCGGCGTTCCGCGCGCACGTCTATGCCGCCGGCGCGCTGCGCAGCTATGCGCGGCTGCTCGGGCTGAACGAGGCGCCGTTGCTCGCGGCGCTCGACGCGGAGGCGCGGGGGCTATGGGAAGTCGAGCAGGCGATTCCTGCCGCACGCCGGGCGCGCCGGCGGGGCTGCTTCTGGGGGCGGCGCGGGCATATCAGCCTGTTCGGCTGAGGCGGCGCGCTTGCGCCTGGCGGCGCTAGTCGTGGATGGCGACCATCGCGATCCGCTCGGGCGCGGCGTCGTGATGCGTCTGCATCGTCAGGATCGGCGCCGACAGCAGCAGCGCGGCGATGATCGCATAGGCGACCGGGGACAATTTGACGGGCATTGCGGCGACTCCTCTTCTCGCCGATGCTGGGCGTCTTCCGGCGCCCTTGCCATCGGCCACAACCCGCAGGCGCGCCGCGCCATTTTCCGTAGGGAAAAGGCCGCAGGCGGCGGCGTTACGATAACGTAGGAAACGGCTCGGGAGTTGCGTTGCGGGCGGGCGCCGGCTTGCCTAGGCTCCCGCCCTTGGCAAACAGGGGTGGGCGATGCGGAGTATCTGGCTGGGTGTGGTGGCGCTGCTCGCGCCGGTGGCGGCGATGGCGCAGGAAGTGCCGCCCTCGCCCGTCGTCCCGGCTCCCGTGACCGCGCCGGTGCCGCCGCCGCGGCCCGCCTGCCGCGAAGTCGGGGATGCGCCCTTCCTGGTGATCGATGCCGACAGCGCCGCGCGGCTGGGGGCGATCGGGCTCGACCGGGCGGCGATCTTCGCGCAAATGCACGAGACCTCGGTTCCCGAGACCCAGGGCTGCTGGGGCGATCCGGTGGGCAATTTCGACAGCCAGCTCGTCTCGGTCGGCATGTCGCAGTGGAATTTCGGCACGGGCAGCCTGCAGCCGCTGCTCAAGGCCTGGAAGAAGGGCCGCAAGAGGCATTTCGGGCGCGAGCGCAAGGCGCTGATGCCGGCCTATGGCAAGACCGTCTTCTCGCGCGACTGCCTGGCGGTACCGGTGAAGCCGAAATGCCGCGAGAAGATCCTGGCGGCGCACGACGCGGCGGGAAAGCTCAACCCGGTGATCTGGGGCGAGTTCAACGCGCTGTTCGAGAGCGACACGATGCTGCAGGTGCAGCTCGACACCTATCTGGTGCTGCTCGAGGCGGTGCGGCAGGATTTGCTGCGCGTGTTCCCGGGCGAGCCGATCACGCTGCGCAAGGTGCGCTGGGCGGTCGACACCAAGGTGCAGCAGGGCGGCTTCCCGCTCGACGAGGACCTGGCGCGGCTGCGCAGGAAGCTGGCGGCGATGCCCGAGGGCGATCGCTGGGACCGGCTGGCGGCGATCTTCCAATGGTATGGCGCGCTGTCGCGGACGATCGACCAGGACGGAGTGCAGCGCGACTGGGCGTGGAATCTCGAGCGCTGGCACTGCATGCTCGACAAGCGCGCGATCGACCCGGAGCAATATGAGCTGCTCCACCTGACCTTCCTCAAGAGCCGCACCGCGGTGGGCAATTCGGGGCGCTGGCAGGCGCTGACGTTCGAGCGGCGCGCGAAGATCATCCTCGGGGTGGGCAGCGTCTCGGGCAAGGCCGACGGAGAATGTTTGCGCTGACCCCTTGGAACCGGCCGCCCGCACAGCCATTACGTCACGGGAACATTTATCCGGAGTGTGGGCGATGCGCGTTGTGCTGGTGGCGGCTGGACTGTTGGCGGTGGCGGGGTGCGCGAGCCCCCAGAAGGATGCGCGCTACATGGCGGGGCATTACCGCGCCCAGGCCGACCTCAAGATGGCCGACGGCACCGATGTCGGCAAGGCGATCGCCGAGGAAGTCGACGGCGCGATCCGGGTGATGGTCGAGGTCCACGGCATGACCAAGGGCGTGCACGGCACGCATGTCCACGCGGTCGGCAAGTGCGAGGGGCCCGACTTCGCCAGCGCCGGCGGCCACTGGAACCCGACCGCGCACCAGCATGGCAAGGACAACCCGATGGGCCCGCATGCCGGCGACCTGCCCAACCTCTCGGTGGGCGAGGATGGCCGCGACCGGACGATCTTCGTGCTGCCCGGCGGCACCTATGCCGGGCTGCTCGACGAGGACGGCGCGGCGCTGGTCGTCCATGCCAATGCCGACGACTACAAGACCGACCCCTCGGGCAATTCGGGCGGGCGGATCGCCTGCGGCGTGTTCCACGCGATGTGAGCATGCCCGCGGTCCTGTTCGTCTGCCTGGGGAATATCTGCCGTTCGCCGCTCGCCGAAGGCGCGCTGCGGGCGGCGGCCGCGCGTGAAGGCGTGGACGTCGTCGTGGACTCGGCCGGAACGGGCAACTGGCACGCCGGCGATCCCCCCGATCCGCGCGCACGGGCGGCGGCGCGGCGGCACGGGGCGGACATTTCGGGGCTGCGCGCGCGACAGGTGCGGCCGGAGGACTTCCGGCGCTTCGACTATGTGCTGGCGCTCGACCGCCAGAACCTCGCCGATCTGGGCGCGATCGCGCCTGCGGATGCGACGGCGCAGGTCGGGCTGCTGATGGACCTGGTGCCGGGGCGCGAGGGCAGCTCGGTCGCCGATCCCTATTATGGCGAGGATAGCGACTTCGACATGACCTGGGACGATGTCAGCGCGGCGGCCGAGGCGCTGGTCGCGCGGCTCCGCTAGCCCTTCGGCGCGAAGACGGCGTAGCGCTCGCGCCAGGCGGCGACTTCGCCCTGCAGGTGCGCGGGGGCGGGATCGCCCGAGACGACGTGCAGCGCGACCTGGTGCTCCGGATGCATCAGCATCTTGTCGTCCCCGTCGCTGAACCAGACCGGGACGAGCTGGGTGCACAGGCTGTCGAGCACCGTCGCCGCCATCGCCTTGTCGACCTTGTCGCGGCCGGCAATCGCGCGGACGCTGATCGAGACGGCCTCGAGGCAGTTGCGCGGCTCGCGCTCGAAATTGAGCGAGACGAGCAGGCCCGAGCGGTCCGGCCGGGCGTCGTCGGGCAGCGCGGCGACGCGTCGCCAGACGCAGAACCAGCTCCGGCAGATGGCGGGGCGCTCGGCATGGATGCCGCAGCCGTGCGCGGCGAGATACTGGCAGGGCTCTCCGCCCGGCTTCCTGAAATCGGGCGAGTTCACGGTGAGGACGGTGCAGCAGGCGGTGCAGTCGCCGCAGGCGCGGTCGGGCAGGACCGGCCCGAGCAGCATGGTTTCGATATCCGTCTCGCTGGCCATGCGCGCAGGCCTGCCCCGGCGGCGCCGCGAATACAACCGCGCGCGGTGCGATCGGGCGCGCTGGCATCTTTTCCTCGCCCGCCGAGCATGTATAAACCGCGGTCCGGGCGGGGGCCTGAGGGACGCATCAATGGCAACAGCCAACGCCGCCTGGCCGAACCATGGCGGGGAAACCGGGGAAATGCTGCGCGCGCCGGACTTCACGGCGCCGGGGCTCGGCCCCGTCAGCGCCTGGCCGCCCGCGCTCCGCCAGGCGCTCGACCTGATGCTCGCCTCGCCGCAGCGGGCGTTCGTCACCTGGGGCCCGGACTTCATCTTCTTCTACAATGACGCGATCCTGAGCGCCTATCGCGACGAGAACCGGCGGATCTTCGGCCGGTCGTACCGCGACAGCTGGCCCGAGGTGTGGGCGGAAGTGGGGCGCTATTTCGAGCGCGCCTATGCCGGCGAGGCGGTGGCGCGCAACGGGATGCACGTGCAGGGCATGCGCGGCAATGGCGAGAAGATCGACATCCGCGTCGACCTGACGATGACGCCGATCCGCGACGCCGAGGGCAAGGTGGCGGGGATCTTCGGGATCAGCGCCGACCGCACCGAGCATTTCCACACCGCCGAGCGCGAGCGCGAAGCGCGCGAGGCGCTGGAGGAGAAGTCGCGCACGCTCGAGATCGTCAACCAGGCGGGCAGCGCGATCACCGGCGACCTCGACGCGGCGCGCGTGGCGCAGACTGCGGTCGATGCCGGGGTGGCGCTGAGCGGGGCGCAGTTCGGCGCATTCTTCTACAATGTCCGCGACGCCAAGGGCGAGAGCTACATGCTCTACGCGATCTCGGGCGTGCCGCGATCGGAGTTCGAGAAATTCCCGATGCCGCGCAACACCCAGGTGTTCGCGCCGACCTTCGACGGCACCGGCATCGTCCGCTCCGACGACATCACCCAGGACCCGCGCTACGGCCACAACGCCCCGCGCAAGGGCATGCCCGAGGGGCATCTGCCGGTGCGCTCCTACCTGGCGGTGCCGGTCAAGACGCCGGCGGGCGAAGTGATCGGCGGGCTGTTCTACGGCCATGCCGAGGCCGGCAGGTTCAGCGATGCGCAGGAGGACAGCCTGGCGAGCCTGGCCGGGCAGGCGGCGCTGGCGATGGACAATGCCCGGCTGTTCGAGGCGGCCGAGCGCGAGATCGCGCGGCGCACCGAAGTCGAGGCGGCGCTGCAGCTGCTCAACGACCGGCTGGAGGCGCGCGTCGCCGAGGCGATCGGCGAGCGCGAGGCGGTGTTCGCGGCGCTCCAGCAGGCGCAGAAGATGGAGACGATCGGCAAGCTGACCGGCGGCGTCGCGCACGACTTCAACAACCTGCTCCAGGTGATCTCGGGCAACCTCCAGCTGCTGGCCCGCGACGTCGACGGGCAGGAGCGGGCCGAGCGGCGCGTCGCCAATGCATTGGCCGGGGTGCAGCGCGGGTCGAAGCTCGCCAGCCAGCTGCTCGCCTTCGGCCGGCGCCAGCCGCTCGAGCCGCGGGTGCTCAACGTCGGCAAGTTCCTGGTCGGGATGGACGACATGCTGCGCCGCGCGCTGGGCGAGGCGATCGGGATCGAAGTGATCACCTCCGGGGGCCTGTGGAACTGCCAGGCCGACCCGACCCAGCTCGAGAATGCGATCCTCAACCTGGCGATCAACGCGCGCGACGCGATGGAGGGGACCGGCAAGCTGACGATCGAGGCGGCCAACGCCTCGCTCGACGACGACTATACCTACAAGCTCGAGGACGTGCCGGCGGGGCAATATGTGATGCTCGCGGTGACCGACACCGGCAGCGGCATCGCCCCCGAACTGATCGAGCAGGTGTTCGAGCCGTTCTTCTCGACCAAGCCCGAGGGGCACGGATCGGGGCTGGGCCTGTCGATGGTCTATGGCTTCGTCAAGCAATCGGGCGGGCATGTGAAGATCTATTCTGAGATCGGCCACGGCACGACGGTGAAGCTCTATCTCCCGCGGGTGCGCAAGCCCGAGGAAGTGGTGGTCGGCCCACTCGAGACGGTGCCGCTGCGCGGCGGCAGCGAGACGATCCTGGTCGCCGAGGACGATCCCGAGGTGCAGGCGACGGTGGTCGAGCTGCTGACCGAGCTCGGCTACACGGTGCTGCGCGCCAACGATGCGCAGAGCGCGCTGAGCGTGGTCGAGAGCGGGGTGGCGATCGACCTGCTGTTCACCGACGTGGTGATGCCCGGCGCGCTCAAAAGTCCCGAGCTGGCCCGGCTGGCTAGGGCGCGGCTGCCCGCGCTCGCGGTGCTGTTCACCTCGGGCTATACCGAGAATGCGATCGTCCATGACGGGCGGCTGGACGCCGGGGTGGAGCTGCTCTCCAAGCCCTATACGCGCGAGCAGCTGGCGCGGAAGGTGCGCGCGGTGCTGGAGGGGAAGCGGGGGTAGGCGCTGCCTCTTCTTCATCATCCCGGCCTCGAGCCGGGGTGACGGCTATATTTGCAGCCCGTACCGCTCCACCACCTCATAGCGCGCGGCTTCGTGGCCGAGATGGCTTTCGAACAGGTAGAAATGCCCGAGCGTGAAGGGCGGGCTCGCCAGGCCGGCATGCGCCTCGACGAAGCGCGCCACGGCTTCGCTGGGGGCGTTCATTCGGGCGAGGGTGATGTGCGGGAGATAGGCGCGGTGTTCGGGCGGCTGGCCGGCGCGGACCAGCGCCTGGTCGATCTTGCGGTGGAGCCCGGCGAGCGCCTCCTTCGGGCGGACGCCGGCCCAGAGCGCGTTGATCCTGCCGCGGCTGTCGAAGGTGCCGACCCCGTCCAGCGCGACCTCGACGGGCGGCCAATGGACCTGGGCGAGCGCGAGCGCGGCATCCTCGGCGGCGCGCTCGTCGATCTCGCCGATGAAGCGCAAGGTGATGTGGAGCTGCCCCTCATCCTGCCAGCGTGCGCCGGGAATCCCGCCCATCAGCGCGAGCAACTGGGCGCGGATTGCCGCGGGCGGGCGCAGGCCGACGAACAAGCGGAGCATGCCCGTCCGTAACGCGGGCGGTTTCGCTTGAAAACACCCCGTATGAGCGCGATATTACACCCATGCCGGCACGGGCCGGGCAAAGGAGTTTCAAATGGCTAACTGGCAGGATCCCCAGATGGACGGGCCCTATGCGGCCGCCGGCGCGAGCGCGGAGGCGCGCGACGCGGGGCTCAGGTCGTACATGCTGTCCGTCTACAACTACATGCTGTCGGGCGTGCTGCTGACCGGCGTGGTCGCGCTGCTCTTCGCCAAGACCGGCTGGGTGCAGTCGCTCTATTCGCTCAACGAAAATGGCGCGCCGGCCGGCCTGTCCGCGCTCGGCTTCATCGTCGCGCTGTCGCCGCTGGCCGTGGTGCTGACGATGAACTTCGGCATCCGCCGCCTGTCGACGAGCACGCTCCAGACCCTGTTCTGGGTCTATGCCTTCCTGGTCGGCCTGTCGCTCTCGACGATCTTCGTCACCTACACCGACACGTCGATCGCGCAGGTGTTCTTCGGCACCGCCGCCGGTTTCGCGGGCCTCAGCCTGTGGGGCTACACCACCAAGCGCGACCTGAGCGGGATGGGCACCTTCCTGATCATGGGCCTGATCGGCCTGATCGTGGCGATGGTGGTCAACATGTTCATCGGCTCGGGCCCGCTCAGCCTGGCGATCAGCGTGATCGGCGTGCTGATCTTCGCCGGCCTCACCGCCTATGACACGCAGAAGATCAAGAGCATGTACGCCTATGTCGGCAACACCGACATGCGCGGCAAGGCGGTGGTGATGGGCGCGCTGACGCTCTACCTCGACTTCATCAACATGTTCCTGTTCCTGCTGCGCCTGTTCGGCAGCCAGCGGAACTAGGTTCCGGCAACGGAAACCGAAAGCACGGCCCGGCGGGGAAACTCGCCGGGCCGTTTGCTTTTGCGTCCAACAGATGTCTGCGCGGGAACGGGAATCGGAAGGCGTTCGTTACAACCCAGCAACGCTCAGGAGAGTGAAAATGGACGCGAACCCGATCGACCCGGCTCTGGACCATATGTCGGTGGCACCGGGGCCCGACGACGAAACCAAGCGCCCTGCCGCACAATCGGCGGACGCCGGCACAGACGAATCGATTGCCGAGCGGCTCTACCGCAACCCGGACAGCAAGGAAGCGCGGCTCGACCGCGGACTCGACGAGTCGATGGACGCGTCGGACCCGCCCGCATCGACCCAGCCGGTGCACAGCCACGGCCATAACGAGCTTCCCGAAAGCTCGGGCTATGATCCCAAGGCCGAAGCCAAGCTTGCCAAGGGCGGCGAGGACAAAGGCCTGATCGGCAATATCCTGTCGAAGATCGGCCTGGGCTAAAGTCCGGACATGGCAGCCTCGCCCGCGTCTGGCTGGCGCGGAAACATCGTCATCTATGCGGCACTTGCCGCAAACCTTGGAATCGCGGTCGCCAAGTTCGTGGCGGCCGCGATTTCAGGTTCTTCCTCGATGCTCACCGAGGGCGTGCACAGCCTGGTCGATACCGGCAACCAGGGGCTGCTGCTCTACGGCCAGCGCCGCGCCAAGCGCGCGCCCGACAGCGACCATCCCTTCGGCTATGGCCGCGAGCTCTATTTCTGGGCGTTCATCGTCGCGATCCTTATCTTCGGGCTGGGCGCGGGCGTGTCGGTCTATGAAGGCTGGAAGCACATCCAGACGCCCGAGCCGCTGCGCGACCCGCTGATCAACTATATCGTCCTTGCCATCGCCTTCGCGCTGGAAGGGACGAGCTGGTGGATCGCGATGCGCGAGTTCGGCCAGAGCAAGGGCGACCATGGCTGGTGGCAGGCGATCAAGGCCTCGAAGGACCCGGCGGGGTTCATCGTGCTGTTCGAGGATTCGGCGGCGCTGGCCGGCCTGATCGTCGCGGCCGGCGGCGTATGGGCGAGCCACCATTGGGGCGACCCGCGGATCGACGGCTGGGCCTCGATCGTGATCGGCGCGATCCTGGCGGGCGTGGCGATGCTGCTCGCGCGCGAATCCAAGGGGCTGCTGATCGGCGAGCGGGCCAATCCCGAGATGATCAGTGCGATCCGCACGCTGCTCGAGGCGGAGCCCTGCATCACCCATGTCAATCATGTCCGCACGATCCACACCGCGCCCGACAAGGTGTTCGTGGCAGTGAGCGCGGACTTTTCCGACACGCTGCCGATGGGCGAGGCGGAGAGCCTGATCGAGCGGCTCGAGCACCGGTTGAAGGCGCAGGAACCCAAGCTGAGTTCGATCTATATCCGCCCCGAGAAGCGTGAGGATGCGGTGGACGCGGTGGCGATGGGCTAGCTTTTCCCCCTCCCGCGAAAGCGCGAGAGGGTTGAGATCCGCTATCCCTCGCTGCGACGGCGTGCTAGATCGAGCCATCGCGGGCAGTTCCGATATGTAGGCGCCCGCGGCTGAGAGACCTGTGCGCTCCCGCTTACAAGTTGCGGAGCCCCCATGAATCCAGAAACCAGCGAAACGCCCTCCGCGGCGGCGCCCGATGCGGCACCGCCCGAGCGCACGCGCACCAACGGCTTTCGCAAGCGCTTCACTTCGGTGCGGCTCGATCCCGGCAGCGCCGAGCGCCAGGGCCGCGCCGCGCGGCTCGCCTTCGAGGCACTGGGCCGCGATGCCGCGACGGCGTTCCTCAACGGCTTCGACGAGACGCTGGGCGGGCGCCCGCTCGACCTCGCCATTGCCAGCGCCGAAGGCCTGACCGCGGTGGAGCAGGCCATCGCCGCGCGGAAGGCGGCATCATGCTGAGCGGCACGGTGTATTTCTATCACGCCCCGAGCGGCTTCGGCGTGATCCGGCCGGACCGGGGCGGCGATGACGCGTTCGTCCATGTCAGCGCGCTGACCACCTGCGGGCTCGAACGGCTCGAACCGGCGCAGCGCGTCACCTATGCGCTGCGCACCGATGCGCGCGGACAGACCTGCGCCCAAGACCTGAAGCTTTGCTGAGCCCGGAGCGGGGCGAGCTTGCCCGCGCCTATGCGACGCTCGAGCATGGCGCGCATTTCCTCGGCCAGGGGCTGGGCCTCGATGCTGGCGTTCCCCGCGCGATCGCAGGACGGTACCGCGCCAAGGTGATCGGCAACGGGCTGCGCGAGCTCGACCGCTTCCTGCAGCACCTGCTCCAGGCGCTGGCGGCGACGCGGGGCATTGCCCTGCCCGAGCGCGAGCGCAACACCGCCAACAAGGTCGCGCGGCTGCGGGAACTGCTCGGCGTCGCCGATCCGGACCGGGCGCGGCTGCTCGCGCTGGGGCGGACGCGCGATTGCCTGTTCCATTGCGGCGGGCTGGTGCGGCGCGGCGACGCGCGCGACGGCGGGGCGATGACGATCCCATGGCGGGGTGCCGGGAGCGCCGCGCTGCGCCGGGTTCCGCTCGGCGAGCGGCTGGAACTGTCCGCGGCCGAGCTGCTCGAGATCTGCCATTATTACCGCGCGCTGGCGCTGCGGCTGTTCAACGAGGCGGGGGTGGTGGTGCCTGCGCGACGATCCATTCGCGAAACGCGAGCATCGCCGGGCCTGGCACGCGCGACTGGAGCCAGGTGAGCCAGTAGCGCCCGGTCGATACTTCGAGATCGAAGGGGCGGACCAGGCGGCCCTCGTCCAGGTGGCGGGCCAGCATCGCCGGCGGGGCGAGCGCGACGCCCAGCCCGAGGATCGCGGCCTCGGCCATCGCCAGCGAGCTGTCGAACACCGGGCCGCGCAGCGTCGGCGGGGCGATGCCGGCCTGGGCCAGCCAGCGCGGCCATTCGTCGGCGCGATAGGAGCGCAGCAGCGGCAGCGCGAGCAGATCGGCTGGGGTGGACAGGCGCGCGGCGAATGCGGGCGTGCAGAGCGGGGTGAGCGGCGTCTCGATCAGCGGCACCGCTTCGGTGCCGTGCCAGGCGCCGGCGCCGAAGCGGATCGCATAGTCGAGCCCCTCGCCGGCAAGGTCGACGCGGTTGTTGTTGGTGAACAGGCGCAGGTCGATGCGCGGATGCGCGGCGTGGAAAGCGGGCAGCCGCGGCAGCAGCCAGCCGGTGGCGAAGGTGCCGACCGCGGCGACCGAGAGCAGCTGCGCGGCGCTGCCGCTGGCGATGCCCTCGACCAGCTCGGCGATGCGATCGAAGCTGTCGCCGAGCGCGGGGAGCAGCGCGAGCCCCTCGTCGGTGAGCGCGAGCCCGCGCGGCAGGCGGCGGAAGAGCTGGGCGCCGAGCCGCTCCTCGAGCCCCTTCACCTGGTGGCTGATCGCCGCCTGGGTCACGCACAATTCGATCGCGGCGCGGGTGAAGCTGAGATGGCGCGCCGATGCCTCGAAGGCGCGCAGCGCGTTGAGGGGGAGGTGGGGGCGGACCATCGGGAAACCGTCATAAGAAAAGCTAATGGCTCGCGCCAGCTTTGATCCTTTGTGCGCGGGCGTTTCCGCGCCTTACTTCTTGCGCCGCACTCGATGAGGAGATGGGAAATGAAGCTCGATCGGCGGACATTTGGCGGGACGTTGCTGCTGGGCGCAGGCGCGGCGCTGGCGGGGATTCCGGGAGGGATTGCGGAGGCAGCGGCGCCGCGGAGGCTGCGCGCCACCGTGCTGCTCGACGCGGCGAGCGGGCGGGCGTTGCACCGCTCGGGGCCGTGCGCGACGCGCTTCTCGCCCTGCTCGACCTTCAAGGTGCCACTCGCGCTGATGGGCTTCGATGCGGGCGTGCTGACCGACGCGCATCGCCCGGCCTGGGACTATGATCCCAAGCGCGACGTCGCCCACCGCGACGTGGAGCGTGCGCGGACCGACCCGACGCGCTGGGAAGCGGATTCGGTGGTGTGGTATTCGCAGGAGTTGACCCGCAAGCTGGGGATGCAGCGCTTCCAGGCCTATGTCGATCGCTTCGGCTACGGCAATCGCGACCTCAGCGGCGATCCCGGCAAGCGCGACGGGTTGACCCGGGCGTGGCTGGGCAGCTCGCTGAAGATCTCGCCCGACGAGCAGGTGGCGTTCCTGCGGCACATGCTGGCGCACAAGCTGGTCTCGGCACGGGCGCATGCCCACGCCGAGGCGATCATCCCGAAGTTCGCCGGGAGCGGCGGCTGGGCGGTGCAGGGCAAGACCGGCAGTGGTGGGCTCGATGATGGCAGCCTGCTCGGCTGGTTCGTCGGCTGGGCGCAGAAAGGCGGGCGGCGCCTGGTGTTCGCGCGGTTCGGCGCGGGCGAGGGCATGTCCGACGCGGGCGGCAAGCAGATGCGCGAGGCGCTGCTCGCCGAGATCGGCGCGCTGGCGGGAGCATAGTCGCCGGGCTAGGGCGCGGGGATGCTGATCGCCGCGCTCGCCTGGATCGTCTTCGTCAATCTGTGGACGGTGCTGCGCTTCCGGCAGGACAAGCGCCGCGCGATCGCCGGCGCACGGCGAGTACCCGAGGCGGACCTGCTGTGGCTCGCGCTGCTCGGCGGCTCGCCGGGCGCCTTCGCGGCGCGGCGGCTGTTCCGCCACAAGACGCGCAAGCAGCCCTTCTCGACCTACCTGATGCTGATCGCCGCGATCCAGGCCGGCGCGGCGATCGGCTGGTTCGTCATCGGGCGCTAGGCGCCGCATCCGGCCGGGATCGGATGCGGCGCGCCGGCGGTCAGTCGATTGCCTGGATGCCCTGCGCCTCGAGCCGGGCAATGCCGTCCTTCATTGCCTGGACCTGTTCGGGCGGGTGACCCTGCCATTCGGTGACTTCGCCGGTGACGCGGAGCGGTTCGCGCGAACGGTAGGAGAGGGTAGGGTTGCCGGGGAATTTCTGGTCGGTGAGGTTGGGATCGTCGACGAAGTTGCCCGTCGGCTCGACGATGTAGATCCGCGCGCGGCCCTCGCCTTTGGCCAGTTCGGCGCCCCAGATCGCCGCCTCGAGCGTAGCGGCGAAATAGACCCAGGGGTTGGCTTTCTGCGCGCCGTAGTTGGAAGTGTAGCCGGCGGCGATCAGGTCGCCGATGTTAAGGTCGGCGCGGGTGCCGTGATAATAGATCATGCGCTGTGCTCCTCAGGTGCGAATCGAGGGCAGCTACATGCAACAGCGACCCCGGCTTGCCGCAATCCCGGTTCCGGGGTAAATAATGATAGTGGGAAGAGGCCGTGCGATTCTACGGCGCCCCATATTCCCAATTGAAGAAGTTTCTCCTGCGTCCCATTGTCGGCGGATGATGGGGTTTGGCGTCTTTCCGGCATTTGATTTGACTGACCCGAAGGATCCGCGTGTGCAGGCCTGCCTGACGCTTGTGACGGAGATTGTCTGCGAGAGCCTGCGCCAGCAAGGAGACTGCTTTCATCATGCGATCGATTGGCGCGACCCTGGCGCCGAGCCATGGGCGGGCTTGAGCTCCGAACTACGCGAGCCGCACGTCGTCGATCTGGGCGATCCGACATTGTTGCGCGAAGTCGTGCATCTCTCGGTCGATTGCTTCGACGGGCGCGGCTCCGGTGTAATCCGATCGATCGGGAGCTGTCGCGCCGTGACCTTCGGCTATGACGGGCAGGCGTTTCTACTGCTGGGCCAGGCGGACACGCCACCGGCATCCCCGGACCAATCGCTTGTCATTGTCGAGGAGATGCCGGACCTGATCAGCCGATACGATTATTTCGATTAGAGCCGGACCGTCTATTTCTTTAGGATATCCAGTGCAGCCGCGGTCATCGCCTCGGTGGCGGTGCCGATGACCTGTTCGGCGTCGGGCGCCCAATAGGCGCTGTGAAGCGAGGGGAGCGGCTTTTTGCCCTGGTCCGACGCCGCCCATTTGTCCGCGGGGACGCCGCCGACCCAGAAGATCAGGCTCTGGATCGAATTGTCGGCGAGCCAGTAGCGGCTGAAATCCTCGCCGCCCATCACCGCGCGGGTTTCGACCACCCGGTCCTTGCCGAAGCGCGCGGTCCACAGCGTCTTCATCCGGTCGCTGAGCGGTTGGGTGTTGAAGGTGGCGGGAGTGAAATTGTCGCGGACCTTGATCTCGGGCATGCGGTCTTCGGGGATTCCGGCGGCGATCGCCTCGCCCTTCGCGATGCGGGCGATGCCGTCGAGCAGCAGCTTGCGCACCTCGGGCTTGAAGCTGCGCACGGTGAGCAGCATCGTCACGTCGCTGCCGATGATGTTGTGCGTCGAGCCGCCCTTGATCATGCCGACGGTGACCACCGCGGCTTCCTGCGGATCGACTTCGCGGCTGACCAGGGTCTGCAGCGAAGTGACGATGCGCGCGGCGAGGACGATCGGGTCCTTGGTGGTCTGCGGATAGGCGCCGTGGCCGCCGACGCCCTTCACCAGCACATCGACCGAATCGACATTCGCCAGCGCATAGCCGGGGGTGACGCCGATCTGGCCGGCGGGCTGGCTGGCGCTGTCATGGAAGGCGAGCGCGAATTGCGGCTTGGGGAAGCGGGTGAACAGGCCGTCGTCGAGCATCGCCTTGGCGCCCATGCCGCGCTCCTCGGCGGGCTGGGCGATCATGATCACGGTGCCGTGCCACTTCGCCTTCATCGCGGCGAGGTTGCGCAGCGTGCCGATCCAGCTCGCCATGTGCGTGTCGTGCCCGCAGGCATGCATCACGCCGGTCTCGATGCCTTCGTCATTGGTCGTGCGGACGGTGGAAGCGAAGGGCAGGCCGGTCGCCTCGGTGACGGGCAGGCCGTCCATGTCGGCGCGGATGAGGACGACCGGGCCGGGGCCGTTCTCGAGCACGGCGACGACGCCGGTGCCGCCGACCTTCTCGGTGACCTTGTAGCCGGCCTTGCGCGCTTCCTCGGCGAGCTTGGCGGCGGTGTTCACCTCGTGCAGGCTGAGCTCGGGGTTGGCGTGGAAGTCGCGGTAATATTCCAGCAGCTGGGGCAGCGCGGCCTGGGTCGCGTCGTGCACCGGATCGGCGGCGGAGGGCGTGGTAAAGCTCATCGCTGTTGCGAGAAGAAGTGTCCGGAGCATATGGTTCCCCCCTGCATGGAGGAATGAATGTCGCTTGGGGATCGGGGCCTGTCAAACCTCTCGCGCCGGAGCCTGCTGAGCGGCGCCGCGCTGTTGCTCCTGCCGCTTCCCGCGCGTGCGGCGCAGGACTTCGCCATCGACTGGCAGGGCGGCGAGCAGACGCCCGCAATCGCCGCCTCGCTCGCCGCGCAGATCGCGCTGGTCAAGGCGCTGAACGTTTCGGATGAGGCGCGCAGCTTCTTCGCCGAGCAGGTGATCACGGTGGACAAGGAAGCGGGGACGAAGACGCGCGCGGGGCCGCGCGGCGTGTTCTTCGCGCGCGAGACGCAGCCGCCCGAGAACCCGGTGCTGCTCCATGAGCTGATCCACCGCTGGCAGCTGCTCAAGATGCCGGGCGGGCAGCAGAACCCGGACGTGTTGCGCTTCTATGCGGAGGCCAAGGCGAGCGGGCTGTGGCCGGAGACCGCGTACATGCTCAAGAACCCGTTCGAGTTCTTCGCGATGACCGCGAGCGTGGTGCTGCACGGGGTGGCGGCGCGGCCGCCGTTCCGGCGCGAGAATGTGAAGGCGAAGGCGCCGGCGCTCTATGCGTTCATCGTGAAGACGTTCGGGCTGGTGGTCTAACCGACGCGCGGGCGTCTGTTGCTTCCTCTCCCTGGAACGGAGGGGCTGGGGGTTGGGTTGCGAGCGCAGCGAACCCAGCCAGCCGGTAGCCGAAACAGAAAAGGCCGGGCATCGAGCCCGACCTTTTCCAACCCACCCCTAACCCCTCCCTTGCAGGGAGGGGAATCTTGTTGATCTCAGCCCGCCGGGACCAACTCGACCACGTCGAGCTTGGACTCGAAGCCGGGATAGGGGAAGACCAGGCGCCAGCGCGCCTCGCCGATGCGCTCGACATAGCCGATCATGTCGCGCCTGTGATCGACGCCGTAGCGCAGCGGCGCGGTCTCGTCGCCGAGCACCAGCACGCCGATGAACATCACCCGCGCGTCGGTGTTGGGATAGAGCAGGCCGTCGGGGCGCTGCTCGCTGTCGGTCTTGAGGAAATGCATCGCGTCGCCGCGCGGGGCGATCTGGCAGGTGCCGGCGGGATAGGCCGTGAAATAGCGCGTCACCGGATGCTGCGAGCCGAGCTTGAAGGTGCGGCAGCGATAGGTGCCCGCGGGCGGCATCGCCTGCGCCAGCGCGACATCGGGGTCGAACAGCTTGGGGTCCGCCGCGATCGCCGCCGGCGCCTCGGCCCGGGCGGGGGCGAGCGCATCGTCCCAGGCCTTGCGCCAGTTGCGGATGCGCGTGGCATCGGCATCGGTGGTCACCCGCCGCCAGCTCCAGCCGGCGGGCGGCTCGCTCGTCGTCGCCTCGCGATAGACGTTGCAGCCGGTGAGGCCGAGCGCGAGCAACGCGGCGGCGGGGATCCCCTTCATCATGCCTAACCTTTAGCCGCGATCAGGCGGCGGTCCAGCCGCCGTCGATCGAATAATTGGCGCCGGTGATCTGCGCCGCCTCGTCCCGGCAAAGGAAAAGCACCAGCGCGGCGACCTGTTCCGAGGTGACGAACTGCTTGGTCGGCTGCGCGTCGAGCAGCACGTCGTTGATCACCTGCTCGCGGGTGAGGCCGCGCGCCTTCATCGTGTCGGGGATCTGGTTCTCGACCAGGGGCGTCCAGACATAGCCGGGCGAGACGCAGTTGACGGTGACGCCGTACGTCGCGACTTCGAGCGCGATCGTCTTGGTGAGGCCGGCAATGGCGTGCTTGGCCATCACGTACGCGCTCTTGTTGGGGCTGGCGACGAGGCTGTGGGCGCTCGCGGTCGAGAGGATGCGGCCCCATTTCTGCGCCTTCATGAACGGCACCGCGACGCGCGTCATGTGCCAGGCCGAGGACATGTTGATCGCGATGATCGCGTTGAACTTCTCGGGCGGGAAATCCTCGATCGGGGCGACGTGCTGGATGCCGGCATTGTTGATGATGATGTGCGGGCCGCCGAGCTCGTCATGGCAGCGCTTGACCATCGCATCGATCTGGTCGGGCTTGGTCATGTCGGCGGCGTCGTAGAGCGCCTTGGCGCCGCTGGTCGCCTCGAGCGCGGCGCGCTCGGTCTCGATCGCTTGCGTGTCGCCGAAGCCGTTGATCATCACGCTCGCGCCCTCGGCGGCCAGCGCCTTGGCATAGGCCAGGCCGATGCCCGAGGTGGAACCGGTGATGATCGCGGACTTGCCCTTGAGGAACATGGGGGACTCCTAACGCTGGGTGAGATCGAACGCGGCGGTGTTGCCGTCGAGGATGTTGCTGGCGACGATCTGCGCGTTCGCCATCGTCTCGGCGACCGCGGTGCGGCCAGCCTGCCAATGCTCGTGCATCGAGCGCGCCGAGAATTCGAAGTCGCGCGCGCCGCCTTCCCAGGCATTGGCGCGGTAGATCAGCTGGACGAGGCTGACCGGATATTCGGAGACGCGCTGCCGGATCGCCTGGACCTCGGGATCGGCGAGCAGCTCGGGCGGCAGCTTGTCGAGCAGGCGGCAGACCATCTGGCGCTCCTGGCGCAGCCGCATGCGCTCGTCGGAGACGGTGCGGGTGCGGCTGGAGAAGCGGATCTCCTTCTCGCGCGCCACCACGTCGGTCATCGTGCGCGGCAGCTCGTCGGCGGCGGGGAAGAGATCGACCTGGAAGATCAGCGTGTCCGAATCCTGGCGATCGAGGATGTGGGTGAGCGGGGTGTTCGAGACGAGGCCGCCGTCCCAATACCAGGCGCCGTCGATCTCGACCGGGGGCAGGCCCGGCGGCAGCGCGCCCGAAGCCATGATGTGGCGCGCGTCGAGCTTCTCGTCGCGCGTATCGAAATAGCGGAAATTGCCGCTCTGGATGTCGACCGCGCCGACCGAGAGGCGGACCGGGCCGGTGTTGAGCAGCTCCCAGTCGACGAGCGTGTCGAGCGTCTCGCGCAGCGGCGCGGTGTCGTAGAAGCTCAGCGCCTCGGGCGTGCCCGGCGACGCGAAGGCGGGGGCGAGCAGGCGCGGGCGGAAGAAGCCGGGGACGCCGCCGAGCATCACCATGCCGGCGGCCCATTCATGGCTGAGCTCGCGGGCGGAATCGCCGAAGGGGAGCGAGAAATCGGGGAGGGCGGAGGTCGCCTGGTCCCAGAAGGTCCGGATCGCGGAAAGGCGCTTCTCGGGCGGGTTGCCGGCGAAGAGTGCGGCGTTGACTGCGCCGATCGAAATGCCGGCGACCCAGTCGACTTCGATCCCGCCGGTGTGGAGTTCCTCGATCACGCCCGCCTGATAGGCGCCGAGCGCGCCGCCACCCTGGAGCACCAGCGCGACCGTGTCCGGAAGCGGAAGGCCGGGTGCCTGACGGCGGGGGCGTGACTCGGCGTCGGCCATGGCGGGAGCTGTGGCCCAAGCCGGCGGCCTAGGCAAATGAATTGGAGGCCATCTTGGCCGCGGGATTCTCCACGGGGCTTCGTCCACGGCTTGGCGCGGCTTGTGCAAAGTAATTCGATGCGTTCTCGAAACAAAATTTCTCTATTGTCGAACCGAATCGGGAGAGATGCGGCTGTCATCTGCAAGATGCCGCAAGTTATGATGCCGGAGTCGATCTGATCTGGATCGATCGATACATGATTTGCGAAAGGGGAAGGGCATGCAGAATCTTATTGTCGAACTCGATGCGGCGGATCTGACCGTGGTCAATGGCGGGATGCGGCTCGACGATATTCCGCCGACCGAGCATGCCCGCGATCTCGGCGACAATCGCGCCTGGTATGTCAGGGTCACCGACGCGCTCGGCCTGACCTATGGCTATTGGTAAGCCGACGGACCGCTAGGCGATCGCGCGGGTGCGCAACCGCCTAGCGGCTTCCGGGGACCGGCGCCGTCGCGGCGCCGGTCCCCGGAAATAGGCAGATGCAACGCGGAGCCGTGTGGGGCATTGTTGCGGTAGTTCAACGCAGCGAGGACCTATGCGGCTCGACGATATCGACCCCACCGACTTTGCCGAGGATGCGGGCCGTGGCGGCGGCGGAGGCGGTGGCGGCTTCGGGCTGCTCGGATTGCTGCCGTTGCTGCTTGGCCGCGGCATGGGCTGCGGCGGCATCGCAATCATCGGCGTGATCGCGCTCGTCTATTTCGCGATGGGTGGCGGCGGGATGCTGGGCACTAGCGGCGGCGGCCAGTCGCCGACCGCGGGGCAGAGCGGGCGGCAGGTGTGCGAGCAGTCGCCGACGCGACTCGAATCGTGCCGGGTGATGCGATCCGCCGACGACACCTGGGCGGCGATCTTCAAGGCCGAGGGCAAGCAATATCAGCCGGCGACGATCAAGTTCTACGAAGACAGCGTGCAATCGGGCTGCGGCTCGGCATCGTCTGCGGTCGGGCCTTTTTACTGCCCGGCGGACCAGCGCGTGTATCTCGACACCAGCTTCTTCCAGGAGCTCGAGCAGCGCTTCGGCGCCAAGGGCGACTTCGCTCGCGACTATGTGATCGCGCACGAGATGGGGCATCATATCCAGGACCTGCTTGGCGTGTCGGGCGAGGTTTCGCGACGCCAGGCGCAGTCGAGCGAGGCGGACGGCAATGCGCTGTCGGTGCGGCTCGAGCTGCAGGCGGACTGCTATGCCGGCGTGTGGGCGGCGCGCAACAAGGACCGGATCGAGCCGGGCGACATCGAGGAAGGCATGACCGCGGCGAACGCGATCGGCGACGATACGCTGCAGAAGCAGTCGCAGGGCCAGGTGGTGCCGGAAAGCTTCACCCACGGCACCTCGGCGCAACGCACGGCGTGGCTGAAGAAGGGGCTGGAGAGCGGCGATCCGGCAAAGTGCGACACGTTTTCGGGCGGGATCTGACCTTCGTTCCCTCTCCGCTTTTGCGGGAGAGGGAGGGAGCCGCGTAGCGGCGGAAGGGTGAGGGTGTGAGCGAGCCGGGGGCGCTGCATTTGCCGCTCTCACTGACCCTCACCCTGCCACCCCCGGCCTTCGCCGGGGTCGGCGTCCCTCTCCCGCTAGAGCGGTAGAGGGTTTAAAGCGCCTTCGCCGACGGCTATCCCTCCGTCATGACCGAAGAAACCCCCGCTCCCGAAGCGCCGCCGCGTCCCCGCCTCGCCTACCACCACACGCCGGGCAAGGGGCCGACCATCCTGTTCCTGTGCGGCTACGCGTCGGACATGCAGGGCAGCAAGGCGCTGCACCTCGAGGCCTGGGCGAGGGCGAACGGACGCGCCTTCCTGCGCTTCGACTATTCGGGCTGCGGCGCGAGTGAGGGGAATTTCGAGGACGAGACGCTCGCGACCTGGCGCGACGATGCGATCCGGATGATCGAGGAAGTGGTGCGCGGGCCGGCGGTGCTGGTCGGCTCGTCGATGGGCGGCTGGATCATGGCGATGATCGCCAAGGCGCGGCCCGAGCTGGTCGCCGGGATGATCGGCATCGCGGCGGCGCCCGACTTCACCGACTGGGGCTTCACGATGGAGCAGAAGCTCGCGCTGCTGCAAAGCGGGCGGATCGAGCAGCCCAACGACTATGGCGATGCGCCGACCGTCACCACCCGCGCCTTCTGGGCGTCGGGCGAGGCGAACCGCGTGCTCGTCCAGCCGATCGCCTGGGGCGGGCCGGTGCGGCTGCTCCAGGGCCAGAAGGACAAGGAAGTGCCCTGGGAGCACGCCCCGCGGCTGGCGGCGGTGATCCGTTCAGACATGGTGCAGACTCTGCTGGTCAAGGACGCCGAACACCGCTTTTCGCGCGAGCAGGACCTGGCCCTGATCGTGCGCGCGCTCGAGGAAGTCCTGGCCCTATGCTCCCCCTCCTGATCTTCGCCCTGCAGACCGTTCCTGCCCCTGCGGCGCCGGGCAAGGAGCCACCGCGCTTCACCCAGTGCATGGACCTGGCGACCAGCGATCCGGCCAAGGGCCAGGTCGATGCGACGATGTGGCGTACCGAGGGCGGCGGCGTGCTCGCGCGCCAGTGCCTGGGGGTGTCCTATGCCAACCAGGGCAAATGGGCGGCGGCGGCCGGCGCGTTCGAGGACGCGGCGCGCGAGGCCGAGACCGGCAAGGATCCGCGCGCGCCAAATTACTGGGCCTCGGCGGGCAATGCCTGGATCGCCGGCGGCGAGCCGGCCAAGGCGCGTGCGGCAATCGACGCGGCGCTGGCGACGGGCACGCTCGGCGGCCTCGACCTGGGCGAGGCGCATCTCGACCGGGCCCGCGCGATGGTCGCGCTCGGCGACATGGACGCGGCGCGCAGCGACATCGACAAGGCGACGACCTACGCCGCGAACGACCCGCTCGCCTGGCTGCTCTCGGCGACGCTGGCGCGGCGCGCGGGCGACCTGCCGCGCGCGGCGGGCGACATCACCGAGGCGCTGCGTCGCGCCGGCGACGATCCCTCGGTGCAGCTCGAGGCCGGCAATATCGCCGCGGCGAGCGGCAACGAAGCCGATGCGCGCGCGGCGTGGAACCGCGCGATCGAGCTGGCGCCGGGCGGCGCGGTCGCGACGGCGGCGCGCAAGGCGCTCGAGCAGTTTTCTGCGACGGAGAAGTGATGTGATTCCTCTCCCTGCAACGGAGGGGCTAAGGGTGGGTTAGAGAAGGTCGGGCTCGATGCCCGGCCTTTTCTGTTTTCGGCTACCGCTGGCTGGGCGCCCCCGGCCTTCGCCGGGGGCGCAACCCACCCCAACCCCTCCCTTGCAGGGAGGGGAGCAGAAGGCCTATCTCCGCGCGCATGCGCTATCTCCACACCATGATCCGCGTGACGGATCCCGACGCCACCATCGCGTTCTTCGAGCTGCTCGGCCTCAAGCAGGTCCGCCGGATGGACAGCGAGAAGGGGCGGTTCTCGCTGATCTTCCTTGCCGCCGACGAGGACAGCAAGGGCGAGGGCCAGCGCGCCGATGCCGAGGTGGAACTGACCTGGAACTGGCCGGCCGAGGATGGCAGCCCGGCCGAGGTGTACACGGGCGGGCGCAATTTCGGGCATTTGGCCTACCGCGTCGACAATATCTACGAGACCTGCCAGCGGCTGGCCGAGGGAGGCGTGACGATCAACCGCCCGCCGCGCGACGGCCACATGGCGTTCGTCCGCACCCCCGACGACATCTCGATCGAGCTGCTCCAGGCGGGCGATCCGCTCGCCCCGGCCGAGCCTTGGGCATCGATGCCCAACACGGGCGCTTGGTAGGCTTTCTCGAGGCGCTCGGGGCACGCGCCCCGATCGTGCAGGCGCCGATGGCCGGCGCCGGCGGTCCGGCGCTGGCGATCGCGGCGATGCAGGGCGGGGCGGTGGGATCGCTGCCCTGCGCGATGCTGATGCCGGCGCAACTGGCGGCGCAGGTCGCCGAGGTGCGGGCCGGGGCGCACGGGCCGCTCAACCTCAATTTCTTCTGCCACCATTTGCCCGAGCCGGCGCCCGACGACAGCGCCTGGCGCGCGCTGCTCGCCCCCTATTACGCCGAGGAAAGGGTGGCTCCGGGGCCACCGCCGCCGCTGCGCCGGCCGTTCGATGCGGCGTTGTGCGAGGCGGTCGAGGCGGCGCGGCCGGAGATCGTCAGCTTCCATTTCGGGCTGCCCGAGGATGCGCTGCTCGCGCGGGTGCGCGGGACGGGCGCGCGGATATTCGGCAATGCGACGACGCCCGAGGAGATGCGCTGGCTGGCCGCGCGCGGGGTCGATGCGGTGATCGCACAGGGCGCAGGGGCGGGTGGGCATTCGGGCTGGTTCCTGGGCGGCGCGCATCGGCCGGTGCCGCTGGCCGAGCTGCTCGCCGAGACAATCGCGACGCCCGTGATCGCGGCGGGGGGGATCGTCACCGGGGCGGATGTCGCGCGGGCGCTGGCGGCGGGCGCGGTCGCGGTGCAGATCGGCACCGCCTTCCTCGCGACGCCGGAGAGCAGCATCGCAGCGCCGTTTCGCGCGCTGCTCGGCACCGAGGCAGCGACAGCGTTCACCAACCTGTTCTCCGGCCGCGAGGCGCAGGGGATCGTCAACCGGCTGATGCGCGAGCTGGGGCCGATCCGCGGGGAGGTGCCCGCCTTTCCCTATGGCTCCAACGCGCTGGCGCCGCTGCGCGCACATGCCGAGACGGACGGGCGGGGCGACTATTCGCCGCTCTGGGCCGGCACCGGCGTGGCGCGGGTGAGGGCAATGGGCGCGGCGGCGCTGGTGGCGCGGCTGGTGGAGGAACTTGCGTCCGCATGTGATGACTGACTGTATTAAATCAATAATACAGTTGGAGCGTGGCGTATGCGATGGGGTTTGGGGATGCTGGCGCTGGCCCTGGCGGGGTGCCACGGGCCCGAGCGCGTGGGGGTCGACGTGGCGTTCGACGTCGAGGCCGATGGCAGCGCGACCAGCGCCAAGTGCATCGCGTCGACCGGCGGCGCCTGCCAGATCGACTTTCGCGGCGCGCTGCCCCAGCGCGTGGTGCTCCAGCCCGGCGAGATGCGGCGCTTCCCCGAAATCGGGCCGGGCGTGCCGGTATGCATCGCGGCGGAAGCGGCCGAGCTCTCGCATTGCCAGCCGACGACGCTCGCCACCGGCTATGCGCGCATCCGCAAGGGGCGCTACAACCGGCTGGCCTGATCGTAAATTACGCAGAATTGGTGCAAATGTCGGGCAAAGGGCTACAAAGATAGCGGGAGGGTCCAATGCCACTCGAAATCGTTCGCATTCCCGCGATGAGCGACAATTATATCTGGCTGGTTCACGACAAGCGCACGTTCAAGACCGCAGTGGTCGATCCGGGCGTGGCAGCGCCCGTGCTTGCCGAGATCAAGAAGCGCGGCTGGAAGCTCAACGCCATCCTCAACACGCATTGGCACCCCGATCACACCGGCGGCAATGCCGAGCTCAAGGCCGAGACCGGGGCGATCATCATCGCGCCGTCGGGCGAGGGCACGCGCATCCCGGGGGCCGACTGGCTCGCGGGGGGCAGCAACAAGATCAAGGTCGGCCAGCACGTCGCCCAGGTCCTCGAAGTGCCGGGGCACACCGCGGGGCACATCGCCTATCACTTCGCCGAGGACGGCATCCTGTTCGTCGGCGACACGCTGTTCGCGATGGGCTGCGGCCGGCTGTTCGAAGGAACGGCGGAGCAGATGTTCCGCAACATGCAGCTGTTCCGCACGCTGCCGCCCGAGACGGTGGTCTATTGCGCGCATGAATATACCCAGGCGAACGGACGCTTCGCGCTGACGGTGGAGCCGGACAACGAGGCGCTGCAGGCGCGGATGGCCGAGGTCGATGCGCTGCGCGAGGCGGGTGAGCCGACCGTGCCGACGACGATCGGGGCGGAGCTGGAGACCAATCCGTTCCTGCGCGCCGAGAGCGCGGAGCAACTCGCCGAGCGCCGCGCGGCGAAGGATGCATTCTGATCGGCGACGCGGTATAGTCCTGGCGATGTCGGGGGCGACGGGAGAATAGAGGATGTTCCGCTTCGCCATGCCGCTCGTGATCCTGGCCGCCTGCGCGGCCAATGCGGCGCTGCCCCAGAAGACCGCGGCCAGCGATGAGGCCCGGATCGCGCACCAGCTTGCCGGCCTGTCGCCGGGCAAGCCACGCAACTGCATCGCGCGCGACCAGATGGGCACCACCAAGGGCTTCCCGCACACGATCCTCTATGTCGAGGGCCGCAACAAGGTGTGGCGCAACGACGTGACCGGCACCTGTTCGGGGCTGGCGCATGACGACATCATGGTGGTGGTGAGCATGGGCAGCGACCTGTGCCGCGGCGACGTGGTCACAACGCGGGCGCGGGTGGGCCAGATGCGGACGGGCTCGTGCGTGCTCGGCACGTTCACCCCCTACAGCAAGTGAGGAGAGGCGCGATGCGAGGCGTGGCAATTGGGGCGATTGGGGCGATGCTGGCGCTGGCGGGCTGCGCGGCGAGCAGCGCAATGCAGGCGAGCCAGCAGGCCGAGGCGCAGAAGGACCTGGCCGATGCGCTGGCCGGCCGCGTCGCCGGCGCGCCGCGCGACTGCATCAGCGTTTCCGATTCGGACGGGCCGCAGATCGTCGACGACCGCACGATCCTCTACAAGCCGGTGGGCCGCACGCTGTGGCGCAACGATTTGGCGAGCAGCTGCCCCAGCCTGCGGCCCTATGCCACGCTGATCGTCGAGGTGCATGGCGGCCAGCTCTGCCGCAACGACCGCTTCCGGGTGCTCGATCCGGGCGCTAGCATCCCTGGGCCGTTCTGCGCCTTCGGGAAATTCACGCCGTACGAGAAGGGGAAGTGACCTTCTTGTTCCTCCCCCAGCTTGCTGGGGGAGGGGGACCGCCGAAGGCGGTGGAGGGGCGGCGGACGCAGTCCGCCGTCTGCGACGGCGGCCCCTCCACCATCGCTGCGCGATGGTCTCCTTCCCCGAGACGAGCTCGGGGAGGAATTTCGGGTTACAGCACGTACCGGCTCAGGTCGGTGTTCCGCGCCACGGCGGCGAGCTGGCTGTCGACATAGGCGGCGTCGATCACCAGCGTTTCGCCCTTGCGGTCCTCGGCGCCGAAGCTGATGTCCTCGAGCAGCTTCTCCATCACCGTCTGCAGGCGGCGGGCGCCGATATTCTCGATCTCGGCATTCACTTCCGCCGCGATCTTGGCGACGGCGTGGATGCCGGTATCGGTGAAGTCGATCCGCACGCCCTCGGTGCCGAGCAGCGCGGCATATTGCTGGACCAGGCTCGCCTTGGTGTCGCTGAGGATCGCGACGAAATCCTCCTCGGTCAGCGCGGTCAGCTCTACGCGGATCGGCAGGCGGCCCTGGAGCTCGGGGAGCAGGTCGCTTGGCTTGGCGACGTGGAACGCACCGCTGGCGATGAAGAGGATGTGATCGGTCTTCATCGGGCCGTATTTGGTCGCGACCGTGGTGCCCTCGATCAACGGCAGCAGGTCGCGCTGGACGCCTTCGCGGCTGACCGAGCCGCCGCGCACGTCGGAAACGGCGATCTTGTCGATCTCGTCGAGGAAGACGATGCCGTTCGCCTCGGCATCGGCGAGGGCAACCCGGCTCACTTCGTCCTGGTCGAGGCGCTTGTCGGCCTCTTCCTCGACGAGCTTTTCCCAGGCCGCGCGCACGCTCATCTTGCGGCGCTTGAGCGGGGAGCCGGCCAGGCCCTTCATCATCTCGCCGAGATTGATCATCTGCGGAGCGGCGCCCGGGATGTCGAAGGGCATTTGCGAGGCCTGCTCGACTTCGATCTCGATCTCGCTGGCATCGAGCGAGCCGTCATGGAAGCGCTGCTTGAACGCCTCGCGCGTGGCGGTGGAGCTGTCCTTGCCGGTGAGCGCGTCGAGCAGGCGCTGCATCGCGGCTTCCTCGGCCTTGTCCTTCACCGCGGCGCGGCGGCGCTCCTTCTCGAGCCGGATCGCTTCCTCGACCAGGTCGCGGGCGATCTGCTCGACGTCGCGGCCGACATAGCCGACCTCGGTGAACTTGGTCGCCTCCACCTTGACGAAGGGCGCATCGGCGAGCTTGGCGAGGCGGCGGCTGATCTCGGTCTTGCCGCAGCCGGTCGGCCCGATCATCAGGATGTTCTTGGGCGTGACCTCGTCGCGCAGGTCCGCCGAGAGCTGCTGGCGGCGCCAGCGGTTGCGCATCGCGACCGAGACGGCGCGCTTGGCGTCCTTCTGGCCGATGATGTGCGCGTCGAGGGCGGCGACGATTGCCTTGGGGGTGAGATTCTCGTTCATGTCAGCTTCGGTTCTCGGATTGGACCTGGACGGCGGGAGCCTCGGCCAGCCAGGCCTCGGCTCCGTCCATGGTCATGAAGATGCGCATGCGGGGATGCGTCTGGGTGCGTTCGGCTTGGAGCTTGTTCAGGGCGCTGCCGACGACCGAGGCCGCGCGGCCTGAGGTGAGGGTCAGCCCCGCCTCCGCGATGCTGGGCAGCAGGTCGGCGACGTCGTTCGCCTGGACCGGAAAGTCGCGCGAATCGATCAGGACATCGTAATCATTGCGCACTGCGCGGACTTCCTGCGCCTTGGCACCGGCCGCGGCGGCGAAATCGCGCACCGTCTCGATCGTCCAGAAATCGCGGATCTCGACCAGGATGCGGTTGCGGCCGGGATCATACTCCATGCGGAACTTCACTCGGGTATCAATTGTCACTGTCGAGCATTTCCACGGTGAGACGGTCGTTGGTGTAGACGCAAAGCTCGCCGGCGATCTTCATCGCGGCGCGGGCGATCTTCTCGGCATCGGTCTCGTAGTCGACCAGTGCGCGCGCCGCGGCGAGGGCGAAATTGCCGCCCGAGCCGATCGCCGCCACGCCACCCTCGGGCTCGAGCACGTCGCCATTGCCGGTGACGACCAAGGTCACGTCCTTGTCGGCGACGATCAGCATCGCCTCGAGGTTGCGGAGGTACTTGTCGGTCCGCCAGTCCTTGGCGAGCTCGACCGCGGCGCGGAGCAGCTGGCCGTTGTGGCGCTCGAGCTTGGCCTCGAGCCGCTCGAACAGGGTGAAGGCATCGGCGGTGGCGCCGGCAAAGCCCGCGATCACCTTGCCGTCGCCCAGCGGGCGCACCTTGCGCGCATTGGGCTTCATCACGGTGTTGCCGGCCGAGACCTGGCCGTCACCCGCAATCACCACTTTACCGGATTTTCGCACGGAGAGGATCGTTGTGCCGTGCCACGCATTTGTTTCGCTCATGGGAAGGATATGGGGAGACGGTGGCATGGCCCGCAAGAGGCGCGCCGGATCGAACATGCATCGGCGCCACTGTTGCATCCGCGACACATCGCAGTGCAGCAAAAACACTCCCGACAACGCTGACCCATCCGCAGGATTGACAGTTTCATGAAACCGGTTTCATGGGAGTTTCCGGCGAACACCAAGAACAGAACAACCGCCGCCGAAGTTTGTAACCGGTTACAACCTCGCTGGGGAGGAATGACAGTGGGAATTATCAAGAAGAATAGCCGTGCCCTGAAGCGCGGGATCTCGGTTTCGGCGATGGCAGCGGCAACGCTGGTTGCCACCGGCGCCGTGCTGCTGCCGACGATGGCGTCGGCCCAGGTGAGCACCGCCAGCCTGCGCGGCCAGGTGATCGGCGCCGACGGTGCCGGCGTGGCCGGCGCGCAGGTCTCCGCACGCAGCACCGGCACCAACCAGACCGCGCGCGCCGTGGCCGATTCGAGCGGCGCATATGTGCTGAACGGCCTGCGCCCGGGCCAGTATGAAGTGATCGCCACGTCCGGCAGCGAGACGGTCAGCCAGACGGTGATCGTCGGCATCGGCGAATCGGCGAGCCTCGACCTGACGCTGGGCGGCGCACCCGCCGCCGCGGCCGAGCCGGCCGAAGGCGGCCAGATCGTCGTCACCGGCACGCGCGTGCGCGAAGTGCGCACCAGCGAAGTCGCGACCAACGTCTCGACCACGCAGATCGAACGGCTGCCGCAGACCGACCGCAACTTCCTGTCGTTCACCGCGCTCGCCCCGGGCGTGCGCTACAACGACAGCGAGACCGACAAGAGCTTCTCGTCGGGCGCCTCGACCGCCAGCCAGGTCAATGTGTTCATCGACGGCGTCAGCCTGAAGAACCAGCTGCGCGAGGGCGGCGTCGCCGGCCAGCAGAACAGCCGCGGCAACCCGTTCGGCCAGCTCGCGGTGCAGGAATTCCGCGTCCTCACCCAGAACTACAAGGCCGAGTACGAGCAGGCCGGCGCGGCGATCGTCACGGCGATCACCAAGTCGGGCACCAACGAGTTCCACGGCGAGGTGTTCGGCCAGTACACCGACAAGAGCCTGAGCGAGAAGGCGTATCTCGACAAGCGCAACAACCGCGCCGAGCCCGCCTTCGAGCGCAAGCAATATGGCGCGGCGCTGGGCGGCCCGATCATCAAGGACAAGCTGTTCTTCTTCGGCGCCTATGAAGGCAATGACCAGGACCGCGCGTTCAACGTCGTCGCCGGCGGCACGCCCGCGCTGCAAGCGGCGGCATCGGCCTCGCTTGGCCGCGACATCCACACGCTGGAAGGCGCGTTCGTCAGCCCGTTCCGCAGCGACTTCTACTTCGGCAAGCTGACGCTGACCCCGGACGACCGCCAGACCTTCGACCTGTCGTTCAGCCGCCGCGACGAGAGCGACATCCAAGCCTTCGGCAACAACGTCTCCTACGAGGCGGCCGAGAACAAGAAGAACCGGGTCGACACCTACCAGTTCAAATGGGCGTATAACGGCGACAACTTCGTCAACGAATTCAACGCCAGCTACTTGAACTACACGTTCAACCCGACCTCGCTGCACCCCGAGCTGCCGCAATATGAATATGCCGGCGTGATCATCGCGGGCGGCAAGGATTCGACCCGCAACGAAGTGCAGAACAGCTACACCTTCCGCAACGACTTCACCTGGTCGGGCCTGGCGGGGCATGTGTTCAAGGCGGGCCTGCGCGTCCAGGTGACCGACATCACCTTCGATGACCACAGCTATGTCCAGCCGCACTACACCTATACCGACAACGGCAACAACGGCACGCCGCTCGATCCGACCGACGACCTCAGCTTCGCTTTCCCGAGCGAGGCGCGCCTCGGCCTGGGCAGCTCGCTGATCCAGGCGTCGAACACCCAGGTCGGCGTCTATGTGCAGGACGACTGGAACCTCACCCCGAAGCTCCAGCTCAACCTCGGCGTGCGCTGGGACTATGAGACCAACGGCTTCAACAACGACTATGTGACGCCGGCCAGCGCCGCGGCGGCACTGCGCTCGCTGCCCAAGACCTATTATTTCGACCCCGAGAACTACATCACCGACGGGCACGACCGTAAGCCGTTCGCGGGCGCGTTCGCGCCGCGCGTCGGCTTCTCGTACGACATCAAGGGCGATCGCTCGACGGTGATCTTCGGCGGTTGGGGCCGCTATTACGACCGCAACAACTTCAACAACACGGTTGACGAGCTCTCGCGCGTGCTCAACCCGGTGGGCGTGTTCCGCTTCTCGGCAACCGGCGCGCCGCGCTCGGGCCTGCCGACCGTGGCGTGGAACCCGGCCTATGCCACCCGCGCTGGGCTGCTCGCGCTCCAGGCCAGCGCCCAGGGCGCCGGCCTGCCGGAGCTGTTCGCGGTGAAGAACGATGCGAAGCCGCCGGTCAACGACCAGTTCAGCCTGGGCGTGCGCCAGCGCTTCGGGGTGTTCGAGGCGTCGATCACCGGCTCGTACCAGCGCGGCCGCAACGGCTATACCAACCTGTTCGCCACCCGGCAGAACAACGGCCTCGGCAATTGCTGCGACACCTCGACCGTGACGCCGTTCGGCTATGCGAACGTGCTGATCGGCTATGACGGGCTCGATACGCGCTACAAGGCGCTCTATTTCACGCTCGACAAGAACTACACCAAGGCATCGGGCTGGGGCCTGAACGTCGCCTATACGCTGTCCAAGGCCGAGCAGAACGGCAACGACCTGTTCAGCCTCGATGGCATCACGCCGGACGCCTATGGCTGGCGCACCCGGCCGGGCGACGAGCGCCACCGGGTGGTGATCTCGGGCATGGTCGACCTGCCGCTGGGCTTCACCTTCTCGACGCTGACCACGCTGGGTAGCGGGCAGGGCTATCTAGTCACCGATGCCACGCAGGGCTTCGACGTGGGCAAGCTCAAGCTGACCACGGCCTATCCGGAGAAGAATTGCATCGAGGGGCTGTTCGCCTTCTGCGAAGTCAATTTGACGCTGGGCAACCGCTTCAAGATCCACGGCATCGGCCAAGTCGAGGCCGCGGTGGACGTGCTCAACGCCTTCAACAACAAGAACTTCAAGGATTTCGACGGCTTCTTCAGCCTGACCGATCCGCTGGAGCCGGGCCGGATCGGCAACAACACGGTCACGCTGCCGCGCCGCATCCAGTTCCGCCTGGGTTACAAGTTCTAAGCCTGGTTTGAACGTGTGATTTGAGGGGGAGGCGGGCTTCGGCTCTCCTCCCCCTTTTCTTTTTTAAGGAAGTGCGATGCGGTTCGGGGTTCTGCTGACGGGCTTGGTAGTGGCGAGTGCTGCGCAGGCGCAGGCGCAGGCGCAGGAGGCCCGGCAGACCTACGCCAACCCGATCGACATCGATTACCGATACAATTTCGAGCAGGTAAACCAGGGCGTGTCGTACCGCACCGGTGCGGATCCTGCGGTCGTGACCTTCAAGGGCAAATACTACCTCTTCCAGACGCTGGCGGACGGATACTGGTCGTCCTCCGACCTCGCCCACTGGACCTTCGTCACGCCGAGCCGCTGGCCGTTCAATTCGATCGTCGCGCCCGCGGTATGGGCCGATGGCGCGCGCATCCTGATCCAGCCTTCGATGACGCGGGCGGAATCGATCCTGTCGACCAGCGATCCCGACAGCGGCACGCTCGATTTCTGGGTGCGGCGGATGCCCGAGCTGGTCGATTCGGTGGGCGAGGGGCACGTTCCGGCGGAGGGCGAGGACAAGGTACCGCCCGGCCCCTGGGACCCCGCGCTTTTCAAGGACGATGACGGCAAATGGTACCTCTATTGGGGCTCGTCGAACGTCTTCCCGCTCTACGGGATCGAGATCGCGTTCGAAGACGGCAAGCTGCTCTACAAGGGCAAGCCCAGGCCGATGCTGGCGCTGCATCCCGACGATCATGGCTGGGAGCGCTTCGGCCAGGACCATTCGGGCACGCTGCCCGACGGCACGCCGATCAAGCCTTTCATGGAAGGCGCCTGGATGACCAAGGTGAACGGGCGCTACTATCTCCAGTATGGCGCGCCGGGCACCGAATATAACGCCTATGCCAACGGCACGTATGTTTCGGACACGCCGCTCGGGCCGTTCGCTTATGCGCCGTACAATCCGGTGGCGTACAAGCCCGGCGGGTTCGTGCAGGGCGCGGGGCATGGCTCGACTTTCCAGGACGTGCACGGCAATTGGTGGAACACGGGCACGCCGTGGATCGGCAACAACTGGACCTTCGAGCGGCGGATCGGGATGTGGCCGGCGAAATTCTGGCCGGACGGGCAGATGGCGGTCTCGACCCGCTTCGGCGACTTTCCGCATTATACGCCGACCGCGAAGGTCGAGGACCCCGAGAGCCTGTTCACCGGCTGGATGCTGCTTTCGTACCGGAAGGCGGCGCTGGCGAGCTCGACGCTCGGCGCGTTCTCCGCGGACCGGGTGACCGACGAGAATCCGCGCAGCTTCTGGGTGGCGGGCGCCAACAAGCCGGGCGAGACGCTGACCGTGGATCTGGGCGCGGCGAAGACGCTGCGCGCGGTGCAGGTGAACTTTGCCGACTACAAGTCCGAACGGTTCGGCGATGCGCCGGACATCTATACCGAATTCGAATTGCAGTCCTCGCTCGACGGCAAGGCCTGGACACCGCTGGCGCGGACCGAGGCGCCGCGGCGCGACCGGCCCAACGCCTATTTCCAGCTGCCGGCGCCGGTACGGGCGCGGTTCGTGCGCTATGTTCACGGCCATGTCGGCGGCGCGAACCTGGCGATCAGCGACCTGCGGGTGTTCGGGAATGCGGGGGGCAAGGCGCCGGCGATGCCTGCGGGGGTGGCCGCGGTGCGCGACGGCGATGCGCGCGACGCGCATGTGACCTGGAAGCCGGTGGCGGGCGCGGTGGGCTACAATGTGCTGTGGGGCGTGCGGCCGGATCGGCTGACGCTGACCTATCAGCGTTGGGCGGATCAGGGGACTGCGCTCGAGCTGCGGGCGCTGAACAAGGGCGTGGGCTATTGGGTGGCGGTCGAGGCGTTCGACGAGAATGGGGTTTCGAAGCGGACGCGGGCGATCCGCGTCAAATAGCCGTCATCCCCGCGAAGGCGGGATCCAGGGTGACAGAGCGATGTCCTTCATGACTCTGGATCCCCGCCTTCGCGGGGATGACGAGCAATTCAATGGCGGGGGAAGAGCCGCCCGAGATCCCGGCTCGCCGGGATGACGGATGGGGGAGTGACCGTTTAGGAGAGCCACCCGCCCGTGAACCCCGCTGCCTTCAGCCCTTTCCGGATCGGTGTGCAGCTGCGCATGCGCTGCCAGACGAAGTCGCTGCGGTAGTTCGCCGCCTGGAGCAGGATCGGGCCCTGGTCGATGCCGATATAGTCGGTGCCGTACCAGCCTTTGGCCGGATCTACGCGGCCTCGCTCGACCGGCTTGTCGATCCAGCGGAAACTGGGGTTGAAGGCATCATGGAAGCCGTATTTGCCGTAGAGCAGGTCGCCATGCTCGCGGCGGAGCGCCTGCGCCGTGGGAATCACGATCTCCGGCGCGAAGGGGAGCGAGCCGAGCGAAGCGCTCGGCGTGATCGTGCCATCGTCGCGGCCATCCGGCTCGTCGATCGGGCCGCGCGCGCTATATCCGAAGAACTCGCGGCGCTCGCCCTTGTAATCGAGGCGGAAATTGCCCGGTCCGTCGCAGGCGGCGAGGCCCCAGCTTTGGGCGCCATAGCCATCCCAGCCCATCGGATTGGCTATGCAATAGGCCTGGTTGGAGAGCGTCGCACGCCGGTTGTTCTCGAAATAGTCGAACCCGGCGTTGCGCATCGCCGCGTCGCGGATGCCGCGGAAATCGATCCAGATATGGCTGTAGTGCAAAGGGAACAGCGGCGCGAAGGCGAGGTGGCGCATCGGTCCTTCGCCGCGCCAGAAGCGCTCGTACGGCGCCGTCCATGCCTCCCAGCTGTCCACTGGCAGCGGGTGCTCCGGAGCGCCCATTCCCAGGATGTAGACGAACATTCCCTCGTTATAGCCATCCCAGTTGCGCTCGATCAGGCCGCGGCCGGGGTGCCAGCCCATTGACACCGCCTTGCGGCCGTCGCTGCGGAAGAAGTTCCAGTCGGCGCGGGCATAGAGCTTGTGCGCCAGGTCGCGGATCTCGCGCTCCCGCGCGTCCTCCCGGTCATAATATTGGCCGGCGAACAGCGCGCCCATCAGGAAGAGCGTGGTATCGACGCTGGAGAGCTCGACGTCGCGGAAGCGCGCGCCGCTGATCATGTCGATGAAGTGGTAGAAGAAGCCGGCATGGCCGATCTTGCCCTCGGGCTCGGGGCCCTGTGGAGTCTCCCAGAAGAAGCGCAGCGTGGTCAGCGTCAGGTCGCGCGCCTCGGCCCGCGTGATCCAGCCGCGCTCGACGCCGATCGGATAGGCGGTCAGCGCGAAGCCGACCGCGGCGATCGAGCAGAAGCTGGGCGAAGGATAGCGATCGGGCACCAGGCCGTTATCGCGGCGCGCGGTTTCCCAGAACCAGCGGAAGGTGCGCTCCTCGATATCGGCATAGAAGGGCGGCAGCGTGCGCGCCGCCGGTGTGCGGGCCTGGGCGATCGCCGCCCCCGGCACTGCCGAGCCCGCCAGCAGGAGCGAAGACCGCGAAAGGAGCGCGCGCCGGTCGATCATGTCACTACCTCATACACCAGAACAGGGGGCGATTGCGCCCCGCCTTCAAGAAATCCGTCCCGAAAAAGCCGGGGGCAGCGCCCGGGGCGCCGCCCCCAAGGGGGGTGTAACCATGGAGAAGGGGGCCATGGAACCGGTTACAGGCAAGCGCCGAAAAAAGGCGCGCCGAAAAGAAAGGAGCCGCCGTCATGCATTCGCGGCTCCGGCGCGGGGCGCAGTGGTCGCGCGCATCACCAGCTCGGGGGTCTGGGTCTCGCTGGCGCGGAGCTGATCCTTGCCGTCGAGCATGTCGATCAGGCGCGAGACGGCGCGGGCGCCCATCTCGGCGATGTTCACGCGCACCGTGCTGAGCGCGAGAAAGCGGGCAAGGGGGACGTCGTCGAAACCGGCGACGGCGACATCCTCGGGCACGCGCCTGCCGCCGAGGCGCAGCCCGTGGAGGCAGCCGATCGCCATCATGTCGTTGGCGGCGAACACCGCGTCGGTGAGCGTGGAGCTGGCGAGGATCTGCTGCGCGGCGGCCTCGCCGGCTTCCTCGTTGAAGTCGCCGGCGATGATCCGCGGCGCCAGGCCGTGACGGGCGCAGGCGGCGCGATAGCCTTCGGCGCGCTCCTGCGCGTCGACATTACCCTCCGGGCCGGCGATGTGGACGATGTGGCGATAGCCGCGCGCGACGAGATGGTCGATCATCGCCTCGGCGCCGGCGCGGTTGTCGAGGCGGAGCGACGGGCGGCCGGGAAGCTCGCGGTGGCTGTTGATCATCACCGAGGGCAAGGCCGGCGGCAGCGCGCGCTCGAGCGTCTCGGGATCGATGTGCGGCGCCATCACCAGCAGCCCGTCGACGCGGCCGCGCATCGCGCGCAGCGCCACCGCGGCCTGGTCGCCGTCATTGTGCATGTTGGAGAGGAGCAGCAGATAGCCGCGCCGGCTCGCCTCGCGGTCCATGCCGCGCACGCATTCGGAAAAGAACTCGCCGTGGAGGTCGGGCAGCACCACGCCGATCGCATGCGCGCGCGCCAGGCTGAGGCTGCGCGCGCCGGCGTGGGGGACATAGCCGAGATCGGCGGCGGCCTTGATCACCTTCTCGCGCGTCTCGGCCCGGACATTGTCGAGGCCGTTCAGCGCGCGCGACACCGATGCGACCGAAACTTCGGCGCGGCGTGCGACATCGCGGATGGTGGCCTCGCCCATTTCAGTCCCTTCTTCCCCGGCCGCTCGCAGCGTATTCCTGCGTTCCAGACCGCTTCGGCGATTGCAATGCAAGCCGTGCCCGAGTTATGTAACCGGTTACGGTTGACCGCGACAAGCAAAAAAGTTTCACGCGCGGGCAGCATTGCGACAATGCCCGTTCTAGCTGGGCGACGGGATCAGGAGAGGAATGGACATGTTCGACACCAGGATTTCGCGACGCGCGGCGCTGATGGGGGCCGGTGCGGTTGCGGCCTGGGCCGCGAGCCCGGCACGTGCGATCTTGCAGGAAGCCGGCCGCCTGCCGGTGCCCGCCTTCATCGATTCGCTGATCGCGAAGATGACGATGGAGGAAAAGGCCGGGCAGCTCACCTTGCTGCCCGCGGCCTGGGGCGGCGGCGTCGCCACCGCGCTCAACCCGCCAAGCAACGGACCCAGCTTCGAGGAGCAGCTGGCCGATGTCGAGAAGGGGCGGCTGACCGGCGTGTTCAACGGCAACGGCGCCGAGATGGCGCGGCGGATGCAGGGCGCGGCGATGACCAAGTCGCGGCTCAAGATCCCGCTGCTCTTCGCCGCCGACGTGATCCATGGCCACCGCACGATCTTCCCGGTGCCGGTGGGCGAGGCGGCTTCGTTCGAGCCCGAGCTGGCCGAGAGGACCGCGCGCATGGCCTCGTTCGAGGGCGCCGGCGCGGGCATCGACTGGACCTTCGCGCCGATGGTCGACATCGCGCGCGACCAGCGCTGGGGCCGGACGATGGAAGGCGCGGGCGAGGACGTGCTGCTCGGCGAGCTGATCGCGGCGGCACGGGTGCGCGGCTTCCAGGGCAAGGACCTGAAGGCCAACGACGCGATGCTGGCGTGCTTCAAGCATTTCGCCGCCTATGGCGCGGCCGAGGCCGGGCTGGACTATTCGACCGTCGACGTTTCCGAGCGGACGCTGCGCGAAGTCTACCTCCCGCCGTTCAAGACCGCGATCGACGCCGGCGCGCTGACCGGCATGGCCTCGTTCAACGAGATTTCCGGCGTGCCCTCGACCGGCAATGACTGGCTGATGCGCAAGCTGCTGCGCGACGAATGGGGCTTCGAGGGCTTTGTGGTGTCGGACTATACCGGCGACATGGAGATGATCGACCATGGCTTCGCCGCCGATGCGCACGAGGCGGCGAAGATCGCCTTCCTGGCCGGCGTCGATATGAGCATGACCAGCGGCTATTACCGCGATCATTTGCCCGATCTCGTCGCCAAGGGCGAAGTGCCGATCGCGAGGGTCGACGAGTCGGTGCGCCGGGTGCTGGCGATGAAGGCGAAGCTCGGCCTGTTCGAGGATCCGTTCCGCCGCATCGACGTGAAGCGCGAAAAGGCGCGCTCGCGCACGAGCCAGGCGATTGCGCTCTCCCGCGAGGCCGGGCGCAAGTCGATCGTGATGCTCAAGAATGACGGTGACCTGCTGCCGTTGCCCAAGCGCGGCAAGAAGATCGCGATCATCGGGCCGTTCGCCGAGGGCAAGCACGACATCAACGGGCCCTGGGTGGTCTATGGCGACAACGCGCAGGCGATCGACCTGGCGAGCGGCGTGCGCGCGGCAGTGGCCGACAAGAATGCGGTGAGCGTGACGCTCGGCTCGGGCGTCGAGGCGCCGCTGGCCGGCGGGATCGACGCGGCGGTGGCGGCGGCCAACGCGGCGGACGTGGTGGTGCTGGCGATCGGCGAGGCGGAGAACATGTCGGGCGAGGCGCAGTCGCGCGCCGAGATCGTCATTCCCGCGCCGCAGATGGCGCTTGCGGAAGCCGTGGCGAAAACGGGCAAGCCGATCGTGGTGGTGCTCAAGAACGGCCGCGCGCTGGCGCTGGACGGCGCGGTGCTGGCGGCGCCGGCGATCCTGGTCACCTGGTTCCTGGGCTCGGAGGGCGGCAACGCCACCGCCGACGTGCTGTTCGGCGACTATAGCCCGGCCGGCCGCCTGCCGTGCAGCTTCCCGCGCTCGCCCGGTCAGCAGCCCTATTATTACAACCACAAGCAGACCGGGCGGCCCAATCCCGAGGGGCCGCTTCAGCCCTACAAGGCGCATTATCGCGGCATTCCCAACTCGGCGCTGTTCCCGTTCGGGCACGGGCTGACCTATGGCAAGGTCGGCTATTCGGACCCGTCGGTACCGGCGACGCTCGGGTGGAACGACGAGATCAGCGTCTCGGCGAAGATCACCAATTCGGGTGCGCATGCGATCGAGGAAGTGGTGCAGCTCTATATCCGCGACCGGGTGGCGAGCGTGACCCGGCCGGTGCGCGAATTGAAGGCGTTCCGCAAGCTGGCGCTGGCAGCTGGGGCGAGCGCGACGGTGACCTTCAAGCTGCGTCGCGACCAGCTGCTGTTCATCGGGCGCGACAACAAGCCGACGGTGGAGCCGGGGCTGTTCGACCTGTGGATCGCGCCGTCTGCCGAAGCGGAAGGGGTGAAGGGGCAGTTCACGCTGGTGGCGTGATTTCCCAATTCCTCCCCCAGCTTGCTGGAGGAGGGGGACCATTCGCATAGCGAATGGTGGAGGGGCTGCCGCGGAACGCGGCGGCGCCCGCCAGCCCCTCCACCACCGCCTTCGGCGGCGGTCCCCCTCCCCGAGACAAGCTCGGGGAGGAATTCATAAGCCGCCCCTTTCCTCCAGATCCTTCACGATCTTCGCATGCGCGCCCTTGCCCAGCGGGTTGAGCCACATCACCACCACCGACACCGCCAGGAAGCCCAGCGGCACCAGCGCGATCGTGCCGCGCATCGTCGCCAGCGTCGCGGCGCTCTGCTGGACATTGGCGACATAGCCGGCCGCGTCGAACCCGGCGGCGAGCAGCGCGGTCGCCAGCCCGATCGCGATGCGCTGGAGCAATGCCGCCATGCCGAACACCGCGCCCTCGACGCGCAGCCCGGTGGCGCGCTCGCCATATTCCACGGTGTTGGGCAGCATCGCCCAATAGGCGAAGTGCAGCCCGACGATCACCGCCTGCATCGCGACGAGGAAGAGCTGCATTGGCCCGGCCCGGTCGATATGGACGCCAACGAAGAAGACCAGCCCCGCCATGCACAGGCCGGCGGCAAGGAACCATAGCCCGCGGGTGCCGAGCAGCCGCTGGAGCAGCATCCAGAGCGGTACCGCCGCGGCGCCGACCACGCCCATCCAGGCGAGCGCGCTCTGCCCGGCCACGTCGTCGCCGACGAAGTACTTGAAATAATAGAGCACCGACTTGTTGAGGATCGTCACCGCCACGATCATCGCCATCATCGCGAGATTGAGCGTGACGAAGGCGCGGTTGGTGGCGAGGCTGCTTAGGCTGGCGGCGATCGAGGGCGGGGCGGTCCGCACGGGCACCATTTGCTCGCGGTAGAAGGCGCCGACCAGCATCAGGATCGCGGTGCCGAGGAGCGCGAACAGGATCGCCGCGCCGAGATAGGCATGCGCCGGCACCACGCTGCCGCTGAGCAGGGCGCCGAGCGGCAGCGTGCCGCGCGCGACCAGCACCGCGGCCATCGTGCCGAACAGCATGCGCATGCCCGCCAGGAAGGCGCGGTCGCGGCTGTCGCGGCTCACCCGCGCGCTCATCGCCAGATAGGGCACGTTGACCGCGGCATAGGCGGTGCGGAACAGCAAATGGCCGAGGAAGATGCTGGCGATGCCCCACCAGCCGGCGGCGAGCGGCGGCACGTAGGTGAGGACGAAGGCGAGGCCGAGGGGGATGCTGCCGAGCATCAGGAACCGGCCATAGCCGCGCCCGGGCTCGCGCCGGTCGGCCACCGCGCCGGCGAGGAAATTGGCCAGCCCGTCCCACACCGAGGCTATGGTGTAGACCGCGGCCGCGGTCGCCACCTTCAGCCCCAGCGCCTCGGTATAGTAGAACAGCAGGAAGAGCATGATGCTCTGCCAGTAGAGATTGAACGCGAAGTCGCCGAAGGCGAAGAGCAGCAGCCGCGCGCGGGCGTGCATGTTGGCGCTCAGTGCGCCCGGTCGAGCCGCGGCATGACGCGCTGGGCGATCAGCGCTCCCTCCGCTTCGCAGCCCTGGGGCTTGCTGCCCGAGGCGCGGACGGCATCGAGCTCGGCGCGGGCGGCGGCGAGATCGGCCTGATAGTCGGGCTTGGTCGATACCAGCGCCATCGTCGCCGAGGCCGAGAGGAAGCCGGCCTCGACCGCGCTTTCGTTATGCGCGCCGCAGATGAAGCGGCTGTCACCATAGGCGCGGCCGCGCTGGAGGATCGCCTGGGCACGGTCCGGCGCGGCGGCGGTGAGGACGAGCGCGTAGGTCCAGCCGCGCGTGGTGTGGCCCGAGGGATAATCGTAGCTCATCCGGTTCGCCTGCTTGTCGAACAGCTCGGACTGGGGCTGGCAGATCTGGCCGCGATCGATCGTGAAGGGGCGGCCCCGCTTGTAGACGTCCTTGGCGTGGCCGCTCTGCGCTGCCGTGTCGGTGCCGGCGCGGACCAGCAGGCGGACGAGCCTGGGCGCGTTCTCGGGCGTGAGATCGGTGCCGACCGCGCAGCTGAAGTCTCGCAGCAGGGCGGGGGTGTTGAGCTCGACATCGCGGGTGGCGAGCGCCCAGCGATCGCTGCCGATCAGGGCGCGAGTCGCGCGGAAGATCTTGCGGTCGGTCTCGTAGCGCGGATCGCCGGCGCGCGGCGCGGGCTCGAGCACCTGCGTGACGTCGAACTCGCCGGCCGAGAGATAGCCGCCCGGCTTGTCCGCCGCGAGTGCCGTGGCGGCGGCCGCAGCCACGATCGCCGAGAGCAGGGAGGCGGTGATCCAGATGCGCATGATGTCTCCGCGAAGTGCCGGGGCCGGGGCCGAAGCGCCCCTCGTCGCATCCCGCTCGCGATTTGCCAAGCAACGCGTTCCGGCCGCGCGCGCCGATTCGGGCGGCGCCGGCGGCAGCCGCTATGGGATTGGTGTGGGATTTGTTGTAATGGTCGGGGCGACAGGATTCGAACCTGCGACCCCCACACCCCCAGTGTGATGCGCTACCAGGCTGCGCTACGCCCCGACCGAGGTTGCGGCCTCTAGGCCGGTGCGGCGCGGGATGCAACCCACTGGTGACAATAGTTGCGCATGCCCATGTCGCATGTTAGCGCGCCGCGCTTGAACGGTGCGGATTCCGCGCCGACCACCAGCCAATCCCAGGACACCATGCTCATCACCCCAGCACATGCACAGGCCGCAGGCGCAGCGGCACAGGCCAGCCCGATGGGCGGCGTCCTTGGCCTTGCGCCGCTCGTCCTCATTTTCGTGGCGTTCTACTTCCTGATGATCCGCCCGCAGCAGAAGCGGATGAAGGACCTCCAGGGCGCGATCAACGCCGTGAAGAAGGGCGACCAGGTCGTCACCGGCGGCGGCCTGATCGGCAAGGTGACCAAGGTCGACGAGAACGAAGTCGAGCTCGAGCTCGCGCCGAACGTCAAGGTCCGCGCGATCAAGGCCACGCTCACCAGCGTCGCGCCCGCCGGCGGCGCCAAGCCTGCGAACGACTGATGCTCGACTTTCCCCGCTGGAGGATCACGACGATCCTCGTCGGCATCGCGATCATGATCGCGCTGTCGGTGCCGAGCTTCTTCCCCAAGAGCGCGCGCGACCATTGGCCGAGCTGGGTGCCCAAGCCCGCGATCAACCTCGGCCTCGACCTGGCCGGCGGCAGCTTCCTGCTGTTCGAGGCGAACACGGATGATGTGCGCCAGGCCAAGCTCACGCAGATGCAGGAGCAGGTCAAAGTCGAGATGCGCAAGGACCCGAAGGTCGATATCGGCGATATCTCGATCCAGGGCGGCAAGGTCAGCTTCATGGTCCGCGACCCGTCCAAGGTGGACGCGGCGCGCGAGAAGCTGCTGGCGATCACCGGCTCGGGCGTCGGCACCACCGGCCAGCGCCAGTGGGACGTCGCCGTGGTCAATTCCTCGCAGTTCGTGCTGACGCCGACCGAGGCCGGCCTCAACGAGGCGATCGACACCGCGATGGGCGATGCCCGCCAGGTCATCGAGACGCGCATCAACGCGCTCGGCACGGTCGAGCCCACCGTCATCCGCGAAGGCACCAATCGCATCGTCGTGCAGGTCCCCGGCCTGCAGGACCCGAAGGCGCTGAAGGACCTGGTCGGCAAGACCGCCAAGCTAGAGTTCCGCCTGGTCGATACCGGCGCCGATCCGAACGCGGTGCAGCGCGGCGAAGCGCCGGCCGGCGATGTGATCATGCCCTATCAGGCCGGCGGCAAGGTCGCCGTGCAGCGCCAGGTGATGATCGACGGCGGCATGCTGGTCGATGCCAAGCAGAGCTATGACCAGCAGAGCGGCGCGCCCGGCGTGACGCTGCAGCTCAACGGTGCGGGCGCCAAGCGCTTCGCCAAGGTGACGCAGGAAAATACCGGCAAGCCGTTTGCGATCATCATCGACGGCGTGGTCATCTCCGCGCCGAACATCAACGAGCCGATCCTCGGCGGCAGCGCCGTGATCAATGGCGGCTTCACCGTCGACAGCGCCAACCAGCTCGCGATCGCGCTGCGATCGGGCAAGCTGCCGGTGGACCTGAAGGTGGTGCAGGAATCGACGGTGAGCCCGGAGCTCGGCGCCGATTCGATCCGCGCCGGCATCACGGCGTCGATCATCGCGGTCGTGGCAGTGATCGCCTTCATGATCCTCACCTATGGCCGCTTCGGCATCTATGCGACGCTGGCGGTGATCATCAACGTGCTGGTGATCCTGGCGGTGATGGGCCTGCTCAATGCGACGCTGACGCTGCCCGGCATCGCCGGCTTCGTGCTGACGATCGGCACCGCGGTGGACGCCAACGTGCTGATCAACGAACGCATCCGCGAAGAGCGGCGGCGCGGGCGCAGCGTGACCCAGTCGATCGAGCTGGGCTACAAGGAAGCCAGCCGCACGATCTTCGAGGCGAACGTGACGCACGCGATCGCCGGCGTGATCATGATGATCCTGGGCTCCGGCCCGGTGCGCGGCTTCGCGGTCGTGCTGATCATCGGCATCGCTACCTCGGTGTTCACCGCGGTGGTGTTCACCCGCATGCTCGTCTCCATCTGGTTGCGCCGTAATCGGCCGACCGAAATCCACATTTAACGGAAGCGACGCGCATGCGGCTCCTCAAGATCATCCCGGACAACACGAACATCGGGTTCGTGCGTGTCCGCCACATCGCCTTCGCGATCACGATGCTGCTGACGATCGGCGCCGTCGCGCTGGTCGGCCTGCACGGCCTCAACATGGGCGTCGACTTTGTCGGCGGCGTCTCGATCGAGGAGAAATTCCCCTCGCCGCCGCCGCTCGACCAGGTCCGCGCGACAGTCAACCATCTCGGCTATGGCGAAGCGGCGCTGCAGCAGCTCGGCGACAAGAACACCGTGACCATCCGCCTGCCGGTGCCGCCTTCGAGCGATCCGGCGGCGACCAATACCATGGTCGAGGCGGTGAAGGCCGCGCTGAAGACCAAGTTCAACGCGCAGTTCACCAACTACTCCACCGTCTCGGGCAAGGTCTCGGGCGAGCTGGTGCGCAACGGCGTGCTGGCGGTGGTGCTCGCGATCATCGGCATCGCGATCTTCAGCTGGTTCCGCTACGAGTGGCAGTTCGGCGTGTCTACCGCGGTGGCGATCATCCACGACGTGCTGATGGCGCTCGGCTTCTTCGCGCTGACGCAGCTCGTGTTCGACCTCAACATCGTCGCGGCGGTGCTGACGATCATCGGCTATTCGATCAACGACAAGATGGTGATCGACGACCGTATCCGCGAGAACATGCGCAAATATCGCAAGATGGGCATGAGCGAGCTGATCGACCTCTCGGTGAACGAGACGCTGCCGCGCACCGTGATGACCTCGCTGACGATCATGCTCGCGCTCGCATCGCTGCTGCTCTTCGGCGGCGAGGTGCTGCGCGGCTTCACCGCGGCGATGATGCTCGGCATCGTCGTCGGCACCTATTCGTCGATCTACGTCTCGTCGTCTCTGTTGATCTCGCTGGGCCTGAAGCCGGGCCCGCGGGAGGAGAAGCCGAACGCGGCGAGCGGCGCCGAGCGCGTGGGCCCGCGCGAAGGGCTCTGACGTGCAGGCGCAGGGGCGCTCGTAATGGAAGTGAAGCGCGCCAGTGCAGAGGGGCCGGTGATCTCCGGCTTCTCCGGACGCGGGTTCCGCGTCGACGAGGGCGTGTACGAGGGGCTGCTGATCACCCCCGAGCGCGCCGATGGCTGGTCGCCGCCGCCGATCGCCGAGCTGGCCGAGGCTGACTTGGCGCCCCTGCTGGCGCTCGATCCGCGCGCCGAATTCCTGCTGCTCGGCACCGGCGCGACGCTGGTGCGCCCGCCGCGCGCGCTGGTCGAGGCGCTGGGCGCCAGGGGCATCGGCGTGGAGGCGATGGACAGCCGCGCCGCCGCCCGCGCCTGGGGCGTGTTGCGCGCCGAGCTGCGCTGGATCGCCGGCGCGCTCTACCCGCTGGACTGATCGCCAGCCGCAGTTAAGCTCCTCTCCAAAGGGAGAGGCTCGCATGATGATTCTCGCGCTCGCGCTGGCGATGGCCGCGCAGGACACGCCGGACTATCGCAACCCCGACAACTGGCTCTGCCGCCCCGGCCGCGCGGATGCGTGTGCGGCGGACCTCTCGGCCACGCTGGTCGCGGCGGACGGCAAGCAACTGGTCGAGCCCTTCAAGGCGGCGAGCGACCCCAAGTTCGACTGCTTCTACGTCTACCCGACCATCTCGCTCGACAAGACGCCCAACAGCGACATGGTGCCCGGGCCGGAAGAAAAGCGCGTAGCCCAGTTCCAGATCGCGCGCTTCGCGAAGAACTGCCGGGTGTTCGCGCCGGTCTATCGCCAGGTGACGCTCACCGCGCTGCGCGGGATCATGGGCGGCGCCGCCGTGCCGGTAGATCGCGAAATGGCGTTCAACGACGTGAAGGCGGCGTGGGACGACTATCTTGCGCACGACAACAAGGGCCGCGGCGTGGTGCTGGTCGGGCACAGCCAGGGCTCGCTGGTGCTCACCCGCCTGGTTGCGACGGCGATCGACGGCAAGCCTGCCCAGAAGCAGCTGATCTCGGCGATGCTGATCGGCAGCTCCGTGCCCGTGCCCATCGGCAAGGATGTCGGCGGCGTGTTCCCGACGATCCCGCTGTGCCGCAGCGCCGACCAGGCCGGCTGCGTCGTCACCTATGCCAGCTTCCGTGCCGACAGCCCGCCGACCAAGGCGAGCCGCTTCGCCCAGGGCGACCGGCCCGGCACCGAGGCAGGATGCACCAACCCGGCGGCGCTGGGCGGGGGCAAGGCGGATACGCACGCCTATCTCAACGCCGGCGGCAACATGCTGGTCGAATCCCCCGGCGACGCCTGGAGCAAGGGCGGCGCGCCGGTGACCACGCCGTTCGTCAGCGTGCCGGGGCTACTGTCGGCGCAGTGCGTCAAGCAGGACGGGTTCAACTATCTCGCGGTCACCGTGAATGCCGATCCCGCCGATCCGCGCACCGACACGATCGCGGGCGACGTGAAGGTGGGCAATGTGATCCTCAAGGACTGGGGGCTGCACCTGATCGACATGAACCTGGCGCAGGGCGACCTGGTCGACCTGACCGCGCGGCAATATGCCGCCTGGGCGAAGCGCTAGGCCTGTTTCGGCGCGCGGGCGAGGCGGACCAACACCAGGCGCCATAGCGGGATCGTGATCAGCATCACCTGGCCGAGGAAGGGCAGGAACAGGCTGGTCACGAATGCGGTGAGCGAACCGAGCAGCGCCGACTGCCCGCGCTGGCGGATCATCCGACGATGCTCCTCGGAGACATGCTCGCCCACCACCGGTGGGCTGGTGAGGATGCGCTGGATCCGGATGTTGCAGATCGAGATCACCACCATCCAGCCGCAGTAGAAGGCGGTGGGCACGCGGTAGCCGAAATGCTCGGCGGAAAAGGCCGTGAAGAAGGGCATCGCCGCGATCGCGCAGAGCAGCAGCAGGTTGGGCAGGTAGAGCTTCGTGCTCCAGTGGCGCGCGCAGTCGAATGCGCGGTGGTGGCTCGCCCAGAAGGCGCCGATCGCGAAGAACGAGACGAAGAAGCCGATGAAATTGGGGATGCGTTCGTTCAGTCCCTCGAGGAACGCCATGTCGGTATAAGGCGCCGCGACTTCGGGCACATGGATCTCGATCACCAGCAGCGTGATCGCGATCGCGAACACCGCGTCCGAGAAGAACGCCATGCGCTCGAGCCCGTGCGCCGGTGCGTCGGCGTGCGGCTGCTTCGGCTTCATTCAACTGCCCCCTTTGATTCGGCGCTGCGCCTAGCAGAAGGTCAGCGCGTCGTCTTGGGCGTCGTCGGCTTGGCGCGGCGCGTGGTGGCGCGCGGCTTGGCGGCGGGTGCCTTGGCCGCGGCGGGCTTGCGCGGCTTGGGAGCGGGCGCGGGGGCTTCCTTGGCGGCGGACGGCGTGGCTGCGGCCTTGGCGGCGGCGGGCGCCTTGGGCTTGGCGGGCGCCTTTGCCGCGGGCTTCGCGGTGGGTGCCTTGGGCGCTTCGGCCTTGGCAGCGACCGGCTTGCTCGCCTTTGCCGGAGCAGCCTTGGCGGGCGCCTTGGCCGCGGCGGGTTTCGCCTCGGTCTTCTCGGGCGCCTTGGCGGCGGGCTTTGCGGCGGCGGCGGCCGGCTTGCGCACGCGCTTCACCACCGGCTTGGCGGCTGTGGCAGCCGGAGTGGCGGCGGGTGCGGGAGCGAGAGCAGGCTCTGCGGCGGCTTCCGCCTTGGCCTCGGGCTTTAGCCGGGCGGCGAGCGCAACGAGACCGGCGGCGAGCAGGTCGTTCACCACCGGATGCTTGGCCAGCGCATCGAGCTGCTTGCGCAGCTGCTTGGGCAATTTCATCCCGGCGATGGTCTTGGGAAGAAAGCCGGTCTTGTCCGGCTTGGTCTCCGCGGCCTTCTTGTCCTTCTTGCCCGCCATCAGCTCGTCTCCGCCCATAGTAACTGCACTGTCACGAATGTCAGGGAGCGACGCGGGCTAGTCAACGCGGAAATGGATCATTCGTCGTCATCATCCGATTCAGGATCGAACTCGAATTCGATCTCGAGGTCGCCGGGGCCGATCGGGGCCTCTTCCTGCGGCAGGATGTAATAGACCACAGGCGGCGCATCGGCGGGCGGCTCCGGCAGATTGCGAAAGGGTTCCATCGTCGTTCTCTCCGTCACGCCCCGGACACAAACAGCGGGCGAGGCGCGGCGGTTCCCTCGGTTGCTCCCTCAGGGACGGACGAGGCGGGAGAGGAAGCCTTGGAGGCTGGCGCTGTTCGCGGCCCAGGTGAAGGGCTCGGCGACGGCGCGGGCGGCCGCCGCGGCAGGCGCATCGCTGATGATCTCGCCCAGCGCCGCGGCAAAGGCGGCGGGGGTGCGCGCGACGATCCGGCCGGCGGCGGGAGCGGTGACCACCTGGCGGGCGCCGCCGACATCGGGGATGACCACGGGGGTGCCGCTCGCCAGCGCTTCGAGCCAGGCATTGGCGAGGCCCTCGCGCTCCGAGGCGAGCGCCATCGCATCGGCGGCGGCGAGCGCGGCGGCGACGCGGTCGGGCGGAACCGAGCCGAGCAGTTTCACGCGGTCGCCCAGCCCCAGCCGGGCGATCTGCGCCTCAAGCCGTTTGCGGTCGCCGCCCTCGCCGGCAATCCACAGCTGCACGCCGGGGAGCGTGGCGACGGCGTCGATGACGATGTCATGCCCCTTGAGCGGGATCAGCGCGCCGAGCGAGACGATCAGCGGGCCGGCCACGCCGAGCGCGGCCTTGGCGGCGGCGCGGTCGCGCGGGGCGAAGCGGGTGAGGTCGACGCCAGTGGTGATCGTCTCGATCTTGTCGCCGGGAATGCCCATGGTGATCATGTCCTGGCGCATCGCCTCGCTGACCGCGAGCACGCCGTTCGCGGCCTGGCCGGCGGCGATGACCTGGGCGGAGGTGGCGGGGCGGCGGCCCCAGTCGTGGATGTCGGACCCCCGCGCCTTGATCGACACCGGCACGCCGAAGCGCCTGCCGAGCGCCACGGCGGCGGGGCCGTCGGGGAAGAAGAACTCGGCGGAGATCACGTCGAAGGCGAAGTCCTTGCGGATCTCGGCGAGCAGCGGGGTGAGCGCCGCGACCATGGCTCGGGCATGGAAGCGCCCGCCGGTGCCGGGAAGGTTGACGAAGCGCGGCCGGTGGACGGTGAGGCCGTGCCAGTCCTCGCGCTCCGGCAGCGCGGCAAGGGCGGCGTAGCGGGGCAGGCGGGCAAGCGGGCCGGGCGGCAGGCCGCGCGGCGCGACGATGCGGACCTCGACATCCCCCCGCTCGACCAGCGAGCGCGTCTGGCGCTCGACGAAGATGCCGAAATTGGGGCGCGACGCATCTGGGAACAGCGTCGAGAGGATGAGCACGCGGAGCATGCGCGCTGCTATAACGGGCAAGGGTTAATGTCCGGCGTGCCTTACGAAGGCGGCGCGCCCGGCTCGTTGACCGGGCGCGCCGCCATCCTCTCCTGCAGACCGGTTAGCGGCAGCTCTTCTTGCCGCTGCGCTCGATCTCGCGGCCGGCGACGGCGCCTGCGGCGGCGCCGAGCAGCGTGCCGACGGTACGGTCACCGCGCGTGTCGATCGAGCGGCCGACCAGCGCGCCGGCGACGCCGCCGACCACCAGGCCGGTGGTGCCGTCGGGCTTGCGGCAATAGTTGCGGCCGTCGCGGCCGCGCCACTCGCGATAGGCATAGCGCTTGCGGTAGCGCTGCGCCGGGGCGAACTCGCTGCCGATGCCAGCCTTGGCGACCGCGGCGGCATTGGCGGCAACCGGAACCACGCTCGCGGCCGGCACGGCGACGGCGAGCGCGCCGAGCGCCAGAATCAATTTACGCATGTCTCACTCCTGATGCACTTTTGGGCAAACCGGACACGTAACGTTCCGTGTGACGGGCAAGTTGCATGAACCTGAAACAACAAGGCAAGGGACCAGCATGGACGAAGCGAAGGCGATCATCGCGCAGCTGGGCCTCACCCCGCATCCCGAAGGCGGCTGGTACCGCGAGACCTGGCGGGCCGCGCCGGGCGTGGACGGGCGCGCCCGGGGCACGGCGATCCATTTCCTGCTCGAGCAGGGCCAGCGCTCGCGCTGGCACCGGGTCGATGCCGACGAACTCTGGCTGTGGCACGCCGGCAGCCCGCTCGAGCTCCACATCGCCGATGCCGAAGATGCGGATCCCGCAACTATCCGGCTTGGCGGCGACGTGACCCAAGGCTATGCGCCCCAGTGCCTGGTCCCGGCGAATCGCTGGCAGGCGACCGACGCGCCGCACGGATGGGCGCTGGTGAGCTGCATCGTCGTTCCGGGCTTCGAGTTTGCCGGGTTCGAATTGGCGCCTCAAAACTGGTCTCCAAGCAAGAATATTACCTAGTTCTCCACGTTATCCACAGTCTTCACAGGTCTGCAGGCCTATTTCGCACTTTGCGCGACTCGGGTTCGATGACACCATCATATCTGTAAGCAGGACGGTGCAGCGGCGGGAAACCAAAGCGAAATCAGAAACTTACACGGGCCGGAAACGGTGTTGGTGCCTTCGGGAAACCGCATTCGGGAACGGTTCGGGGATGCGAAGCCCCGGAAAGTCGCGAGGCCAAGGCGGTGCGCAAGCACAGCGGCAGCAACGAGGACGCCAGGGTTCGGATCGGCCGGAAGCGGCGCACGGCGCGCAAGCGACGTTGTGAAGCGAAGCGGAGGGCAGCACGCAAGTGTTGCGCGAAGTGGAAGGCAAGAGGCGGCGCGCAAGCGCAGCCCGACGTGGAAGCCGGGGATGGTGCGCAAGCGCAGTCCGCAGCTGAAACCGACGGTAGCACGCAAGTGCAGCCCCCTGTCGAGACGGCTGGGACGATGGACGGACCTGGTTCGCGGAAAGGGTGCGCAAGCGCCGGCTTCGGGAACGGAGGAACGACCCGCCAGGAGGATCGGCCAGCCGGAAGTGCCGCGCAAGCGGTTGCGAAAAGCGTGGAGGGGATCGCCCGGTGAAAAGCATCCAGCAAGGCTTCCGAATTCCGGCCCCCGGCCGGCGTGACGAAGCGGGCCGCCGAGGCTGGTAACCGCAGCTCTCCTTCGGGATGAGCGGACAACGGCCAGCCTCGACGACCGACCCGAAGCTCGCATGCCCTTGCCGGCGCGGGCCGAGGAGCCGCCGAAACCATGCCGAAGGTCCGTCCGGATCCACGGCAGCAGTCCGGCGACACGGGGCCTGGCAGCAATGCCGGGCCCCTTTTGCGTTTGGGCGGAACGGAGCGCCCGGCGCGGCGGCCGTGCGATTGCTGCGCGGCCCATCTGTTCCCTGGCGAGAGCCGGGGAACAGTATCGGCGCATTGGCAAAGGCGTTCCACCTCTCGAAAGACGTCGCAACTAGGCCCCGTCTTTCGCCGGGGAGCAGTTGGGATATTGGCTCGACATGTGCCACAGATTTAACCAATCAGGTTAAATCCAACATTGCAAGCGCCGGTCGGCGATCCGCGTCAGACCAAGGTCGCGTCGAGCTTGCTCTCGGCCTTGAGCAGCTTGGAGACCGGGCAATTGGCGTGGGCGCCCTCGGCGAGCGCCTCAAACTGCTCCTGGGCCAGGCCGGGGACGCTGGCCTTCAACGTCAGGTCCGAGCGGGTGATGCTGAAGCCGTCGCCGTCCTGCTCGAGCTTGACCGCCGCGCTGGTCTCCAGCGTGCCGTCGCTGAACCCGGCACGGGCCAAAGCGAAGCTCATCGCCATGGTGAAGCAGCCGGCATGGGCGGCGGCGATCAGTTCCTCGGGGTTGGTGCCCGGCTCATCGGCGAAACGGGTGTTGAAGCCGTAGAACTGGTCTGTGAGCACGCCCGACTGGGTGGTGATGTGCCCCTTGCCTTCCTTGCCGAAGCCTTCGTAGCGGGCGGTGGCGTTACGGGTCGTCATGTCCTGTCTCCCTTCATGGCCGGGCCCCTGATCTAGGGGACCCGGGGCCCGGCCGGAAGGTGCCCTTTCGGGTTAGCGGCAGCGCATCTCGCCCTTGTCGACCGAGTTGCCGACGGCGCCGCCCGCCGCCGCGCCGATCAGCGCGCCGAGCAGTTCCGAGCCGCCCGGCGCGATCACCGCGCCGAGCACGCCGCCCGCCGCAGCGCCGACCACCAGGCCGGTGGTGCCATCCGAGCGGCGGCAATAGTAACGGCCGTCCTGGCCACGATAGACCCGGTCGTTCCGGCTCAGCTGATGCTCGCGGTAGTTGCCGCCCTCACGATAATAGCGATCGGCATAATAGCCGCCGTAGGACGGATCGGGGCGGTTATAGTCGTAGCTCGAATAGCCATAGCTGCGCGGGCCGCTGTTATAGTCGGTGCAGCCGGCGAGCGACGTGGCCGCGGCCAGGCCAAGAATCAGGATACGCATGGTTTTCTCTCCGTGAACCCACTCTGACCGGGGGAATGCACAGGGCCGGGGAAAGGTTTCGCCAGCATCACGAAACGCTGTTGCCGAGCTGGGCCAGCGCCGGGCGGAACTGCTCGCGCTCCGCTGCCGGCACCGCGGCGGTGGGATCGGGGCGGAAGGCGTCGGGGGCGCGCTCCGAACCGTCCGGATGGCTGTCGCCGAGCAGGTCGGTGGGCACGGTGCCTTCCGCCGGGCGGCGGGTGACGAACCGGTAGAGCCCATAGGCCGCGGCACCGGCGGCGGCGAGCAGCGCGCCGACCGAGACCGGACCGATGCCCCGCGCTGCCGGCTGGGCGACGGCGGGCTTGGCAGCGGCGCGGCGGGCGGGAGCTTTGGTAGCGGGCTTGGTGGCGACCGACTTTGCAGAGGGCTTGGCCCCAGTCTTGGCCGCGGTCTTGCGGGTGCCCGACGCAGCGGCGCGGGTCCGCTTGGCGGGGGTGGCGGACTTGGACGGCGTGGCGGGGGTCTTGCGGGTTGCCATGGCAAATTCCTGTGCGGTTCGAGGGCTTTCCCGCTGAACCCACAGCCACCGCCGACTGTTCCGGAGCCGCACCGGACCGCCGCCATTTGCGGCGCCGCTGCCATTTGGGGCTCGGCGCGCCGCCACGGCCTGGGATAGGCTGGCGGCGGGGAACCTCGGGGTCGCCACATCATCCGAGGAGCAGGAAATGAGCGACAAGCAGACCCGGGCGCTGACCGTTGCACTGTGGGCGATCGCCGTGAATCTCAGCGTGCTGAGCCTCTCGGCACTCACCGCGCCGGCATCGCCACCGGGAACGGGCCGGGCATCGCCGGCCGAGGACCCGATGCGCTGCGACCGGGATTCCTGCTGGATCCGCGTGCCGCGATAGAAATGGGGGTGGGGCAAGATACCTGCCCCGGGGTTCTGGCCGCCTAGCCGAGCACTTCGAGTGCCGCGGCGCGGGCAATTGCGCGCTGATCGCTGGCTACGAGCGGGAAGAGGCGACGATGTGGCGGCACGAAAGCCTTGAAAGGCTGCTGGTTGCCGCGGGTAATCTGCGTTTCGTGGATATTGTCGAAAAAGTTCATGTAGTTTCCTGTTGGGGTTGCAAATGGGAAGCGGAGACCGCCTCGCGGGCAACGCGGGACGTGGCCGCCCGTTCCTGGCGGATCGCCATGTCGAGCCAAGCCGCCTCGGCCCGCAGATTGCGGTCGCGGACATTGTCCAGCGTGGAGGCATCGGCATCGGCGCGGCACTTTGCCGCCTGGGCCCGATAGTCGGGTTGATTGGCCAAGTCTGTTCTTCCTGATGTGCGGGAAAGGTGGGCGGCCCGAAGGCCGCCCGGGGTGCCGCCGCAGCGGCGCCGCTTATTCGGCGGGCGAGAGGTTCGACGCCGAGGGACGGCCGCGCTTGTCGTTCTCCAGCTCGTAGTTCACGCGCTGGTTCTGATCGAGCGAGCCGAGGCCCGAGCGCTCGACGGCAGAGATATGGACGAAATGGTCCTGGTTGCCGCCGTCGGGCGTGATGAAGCCGAAGCCCTTGGTGGCGTCGAAGAACTTGACGGTGCCGGTGTAGTTCATGGGAATATTCCTTCTGTTGTCGGTGCGCCCAGAATGGACGGACCTCGCGCTGCAAGGGGCAGAAAGAAGGAAGTAAGGGGCCGCAAAGCGCCGAAAACCGTCGATGTGCGACTGTAGCAGATGAGAGATGGGGCCCCGGTCTCGCCATTACAAGGGGTGCCGTTCATCGGGCGCCGCCTTTTCTGCGGATTCCTCCGCGAGTGCTTCGCCGGCGGACGGCGCGTCGGGCGATGCGGGCGATGCGAACGCGGCCTGCGCGGCGAACCAGCGATCGCGCGCCGCGCCCTCCTCGATGCGGCGGATGGCGATCTCGGCGCGATAGGGCAGCTCGACCACTTCCTCCTCCTCGGGCGCCAGCGCGCGCTCATAATCGTCGTCGCCATAGTCACCGGCCTCATAGCCGATGAAATCCTCGGGCGGCGGGAAGCTGGTGCGCCAGCAATCGGCCTGGTGATCCCACCAGACCTGGTCGTCGAGCCCGGGGGCGCCGGCAAAATCTTGAATCTCTTGACTCGTCTGCGCGGGCGCGGGCGCGGGCGGGGCGAGCGCGACCAGCCCGGCGGCCTCGGCCCGGTTCCAGTCGGCGCCCGACCAGGTCGCGCGGGCGGCGGGATCGAGATCGGCGAGCGGCTCGGCGAGATCGGTGTGGGTGCGCAGCCAGGTATCGGCGCGGGCGAGGGCGCGCAGCGGGGCGAGGTCGTCCTCGCTGGCAGGCGCGATTGACTGGGCGAGCAGCAGCCCGGCGCGCGCAGGGCCTGCCTCCTGCGCGATCAGCTCGACATAGCCGGCGAAATCCTGCGCGGCGAGGCGCGCGGCGGCATGGGTGGTCTCGCGCGCCGCACGATCGGCCATGCGATCGAGCCGGGCGAGCATCGCCATGCCGAGGCGATTGTCGTGCCGGTGCCGCTCGACTTCGCTGCCGTCGGCGCGGGTGATCGTCTCGACCGTGCCGTGATAGGCACGCTCCATCAGCATGTCCGCCAGCGTGTCGCGCGACTGGAGCACCGCCGCCTGCCAGCCGATCTTGAACTGCACGCCCTTGGCCGAGAGGCGGAAGGCATAGGCCGACTGCTTGGACAGCCCGACCAGCCGGCAGGCCTGGTCGACGGTCAGCCCCTCGGCAAGCGCCTGGAGGAAGGTGGCCTGCTTCTCCCCCGACCAGCCGGCGATGCGCTGCGACGGGGTGGTGGCATATTCGTGGAAGGGCGTGTCGGGGAGGTGGCCGTCATTGAGCGGGATGCCGGCGGGGATCGGGGGGAATTGCAGTGCCATCGGTCTGGTCCTCTCGTCTGGAGTCGGGGGAGGACCGTTCAGATATGCTGGAATGGGGGTTGTAGGACAGCGATTTGTTTATGGTTTGTTCCAATCCCTCCGGTTCGGCGCAGCTTTGCCTTGTGTCAGCGACACCTCTCAGGGAGCCTATTCTTGTGTTATCGTCCGGGAGGTACTTATGGCTGTAAAGCGAACCTGCTTTGTGATATCTCCGATTGGCGCTGACGGCAGCGAGATACGCGCAAGAGCGAATGATTTTCTTGAGTTGCTGGCCGAGCCCGCCTTGCAGATGTTCTCGTTCGACGTAATTCGAGCTGACAAAATACAGCAAGCTACCGCAATCACCGGCGATATCATCAGGCTGGTCCAGGAATCGGATCTCTGTCTTATCGACCTGACGGATAGCAATCCCAATGTCTTCTACGAATGTGGGCGACGACATGAGACTGGCAAGCCGTTCATTCAACTTGTTGCGAAGGGGCATGAAGGCGCGCTTCCCTTCGATGTCGCAGGAATAAGGACAATAATTTATGACCTTGATTCGCCGCGGGAAGCGCTTCGATCGGTAAAGGAACTTCAGGGCTTTATTCAACTTATTATCGATGCGGGCTTTACGATAGGCAATCCAGGTGAGTCGCTGGCCGCGATGTCCCAGAGTATCGAGAGAATTGAGAGAAAGGTTAACCTTCTCGTTGAAGGTGGTGGCGGGCGGCAGGCCAATGCCGCGGGCGGAGGAAGAAGTCTAGAGGACTATATGCTTCCGCCTTCTGCTGTGTTCATGAAGGCGATCCGCGAAGGAAACCTTGATCGGGCCTTTTCCGCCGCACAGCGGCTGAAGGGCAAAGACACGCCCGAATATGCAAGCTTGTTGCTGGTTCTCGCTTCTGCGGGTCAGGAAAGAGCCTACCTGTTGTTGAGCGACCTCGTTTCGGAGGAAATTGCCAAGGGGGCATTCGACGAGGTGTCGACAAAAACCTTGATGATGTCCATTGGCGGCGTGAAAAAGTATTTCGAAGAATTGGGTACGGAGGACAAGGCTGTTACGTATTTGAACGATCTTGTTGTAAAGATCATGGATATGGATGGCAGTGGCGGCGTAATTTCTTTTATATATAATCAGTTGGGTATTATCTATGCGGGAAAAGACGAGTCTAAATCGATAGAGTACACGCTATTGGCCATAAAGTATAATAAAGAAGAGCCTGCTTATATATATAATTTGTGTCTAAGTTATGAAAGGGTAGGAGATGTAAATAATTTGAATAAGTGGTTGAAGAAGCTTGGTGAAATGGACGTAGGGGATGACGAAGATCATGCAGCCCTGCTTAGAAAATATGGCTTCGGTACATAGCATAATTGTATAATATTGTGGAATAGTCTGGCTTACAAGAGCGGCCTGACCACCATTACCTGTACGAACGTCGAGATCGGGCTCGGCCCCACCGACCCCACCGGCCCCACCGGCCCCACCGGCCCCACCGGCCCCACCGGCCCCGCCATGATCCGCTTGGTCCTCCCGCGGGTCGGATGTTTGACGTCAAGTGTGATTTTCTGGCGGCGCCAGCTGGTCCGGGCAAAGGTGAGTGGCGGCAGATTTACAAGCGCGCGGAAAAGGACATAGGACTGGTCAGCTTGATCCCTCGCAAAGCCGCGAAGATATACACCAGCGGTATACTTCAGATCAGCGCGGCAAGCCGGTTCCGCCCGCCACGCGAAAGCGGAGCTTCAGTCGTTCGCCGCCATTTCGGCTTCGAGCGCTTCCTTCTCGCTCAGCTCGATCGGTAGCGACTCGTTCCCGGCAACGGGTCATTGACGCAGTTCGGCGAGGTGGTTGCGGGTATCGAGTGGGCCGCCGAAACGCGATGGGTCTTGTGAGTTGGTCACGCTGCGCTCGCCCGGCGCAGTGGAGGCGGGGCTTGGCAGCAGAAGGGGCGGGGCGTCATGGGAGATTTGAGCGAATCCGGGGCGGGGCTTCCGCGGCCCGTTCCGTCACGCCCCTCTCCCCGCGAGCGAGCGGGGAGAGGGAGAATGGACTCACTCCGCCGCCACCGTCTCCCGAACCTTCCCCTTCCCCAGCAACGGCGCCAGATACTTCCCCGTGAAGCTCCGCGGCTCCTTCACCACCTGCTCCGGCGTGCCCTGGGCGACGATCTCGCCGCCCTTGACGCCGCCTTCGGGGCCCAGGTCCAGGATCCAGTCCGCGGTCTTGATGACGTCGAGATTGTGCTCGATCACCACCACGGTGTTGCCCTGCTCGACCAGCGCGTGGAGCACTTCGAGCAGCTTGCGGACGTCCTCGAAATGCAGGCCGGTGGTGGGCTCGTCGAGGATGTAGAGCGTGTTGCCGGTGGCGCGGCGGGCGAGTTCCTTGGCGAGCTTGACGCGCTGGGCCTCGCCGCCGCTGAGGGTGGTCGCCTGCTGGCCGACCTTGACGTAGCCCAGGCCGACTTCGGCCAGCATCGCCATCTTGTCGCGGATCGGCGGGACGGCCTTGAAGAACTCGACCGCGTCCTCGACGGTCATGTCGAGCACGTCGGCGATGCTCTTGCCCTTGAACTTCACTTCGAGGGTTTCGCGATTGTAGCGCGCGCCGTGGCAGACGTCGCAGGTGACATAGACGTCGGGGAGGAAGTGCATCTCGATCTTGAGCACGCCGTCGCCCTGGCAGGCCTCGCAGCGGCCGCCCTTGACGTTGAAGCTGAAGCGGCCGGGCTTGTAGCCGCGCGCCTGCGCCTCGGGCAGGCCGGCGAACCAGTCGCGGATGGAGGTGAAGGCGCCGGTATACGTGGCCGGGTTCGAGCGCGGGGTGCGGCCGATCGGCGACTGGTCGATGTCGATCACCTTGTCGAGATATTGCAGGCCGGTGATCTTGTCGTGCTTGCCGGCGAGGACGCGGGCGCCGTTGAGCTGGCGCGCGGCGGCGGCGTAGAGCGTGTCGATCGTGAAGCTCGACTTGCCCGAGCCCGAGACGCCGGTGATGCAGGTGAAGGTGCCGAGCGGGATCGACGCGGTGACGCCGCGCAGGTTGTTGGCGGTGGCGTTCTCGACCGTCAGCTTCTTGCCGGTGCCCTTGCGGCGCTTGGCCGGCAGCGGGACCTCACGGGTGCCGTTGAGATAATCGGCGGTGACGCTGCCGGTGGTGTTGAGGATCTCGTCGAGCGTGCCGCGCGCGACGACGTCGCCGCCATGGACGCCGGCGCCGGGGCCCATGTCGAGGATATAGTCGGCGCTGCGGATCGCATCCTCGTCATGCTCGACGACGATGACGGTGTTGCCGAGATCGCGCAGGCGGCGGAGCGTGGCGAGCAGCATGTCGTTGTCGCGCTGGTGGAGGCCGATGCTCGGCTCGTCGAGCACGTAGAGGACACCTGAGAGTCCTGATCCTATCTGGCTGGCGAGGCGGATGCGCTGGCTCTCGCCGCCCGAGAGCGTGCCCGAGGTGCGGTTGAGGTTGAGATAGTCGAGGCCGACATTGTTGAGGAAGCCGAGCCGCTCGTCGATCTCCTTGAGGATCGCGCGGGCGATCTCCCGCTGCTGGTCGGTGAGCGTGGCGGGGAGCTTCTCGAACCAGGCGAGCGCATCGACCACCGAGAGGCGGGTGGCGTGGCTGATGTCCTCGCCGGCGATCTTGACGGCTAGCGCCTCGGGCTTGAGGCGGGCGCCGTGGCAGACCTCGCAGGGATGTGCGGCCTGATACTTGCTCAGCTCCTCGCGCATCCAGGCGGACTCGGTCTGCAGCATGCGGCGGTTGAGGTTGCCGATCACGCCCTCGAACGGCTTCTTCACGTCGTACGACTTGCGGCCGTCGACAAAGGTGAGGGTGACCGGCTTGCCGCCGGTGCCGTGGAGGATGACCAGCTGGACCTCACCGGGCAGGTCGCGCCACGGCGTGTCGAGGCTGAAGCCGAACTCGCGGGCGAGCGAGCCGAGCACCTGCATGTAATAGGGCGAGGGCGGGTTGGACTTGGCCCAGGGCACGATCGCGCCCTTCTTGATCGTCAGGTCGTGGTTGGGGACGACCAGGTCCTCGTCGAACACCAGCTTCTCGCCCAGGCCGTCACAGGCCGGGCAGGCGCCCTGGGGCGCGTTGAACGAGAACAGGCGGGGCTCGATCTCGGGGATGGTGAAGCCGGAGACCGGGCAGGCGAACTTCTCGGAGAAGACGATGCGGTTGTCCGGAATGCCGGTGCCCTTCATCGCGCCGCCGGTGACGTTGAACTCGCTGCGCGCCTCGGCGACGCGGTTGCCGGCGAGCTCGGCGACCGTGGTGTCGACCAGGTCGACATAGGCCAGCCCCTCGGCGAGCTTGAGCGCGGTCTCGAAGCTTTCCGCCAGGCGGGTGCCGATGCTGTCCGACACGACGAGGCGATCGACCACCACTTCGATGTCGTGCTTGTACTTCTTGTCGAGCGCCGGGGCTTCCTCGATCAGATAGGTCTCGCCGTCGATGCGGACGCGCTGGAAGCCGGCGCGCTGCCACTCGGCGAGCTCCTTCCTGTACTCGCCCTTGCGGCCGCGGACGACGGGGGCGAGGAGGAGCAGGCGGGTGCCCTCGGGCAGCGCGAGGACGCGGTCGACCATCTGGCTGACGGTCTGCGCGCTGATCGGCAGGCCGGTGACGGGCGAGTAAGGCACGCCGACGCGCGCCCAGAGCAGGCGCATGTAATCATAGATCTCGGTGACGGTGGCGACCGTCGAGCGCGGATTGCGCGAGGTCGTCTTCTGCTCGATCGAGATGGCGGGCGACAGGCCCTCGATATGATCGACATCGGGCTTCTGCATCAGCTCGAGGAACTGGCGGGCATAGGCCGAGAGCGACTCGACATAGCGGCGCTGGCCCTCGGCATAGATGGTGTCGAAGGCGAGCGAGGATTTGCCGCTGCCCGACAGGCCGGTGATCACCGTCAGCGTGTCGCGCGGGATGTCGACATCGACTCCCTTCAGATTGTGCTCGCGGGCGCCACGGACGGAGATGTGAGTAAGCATGCGGGGACCAACCGTTCCAGATTTGTTCTTAGTATAGGAAGCGCGTGAGGCAGGTCAACGCGCGAGACGCGATGTGGGTGCGGCGCGGGCGCGGGGCAAGGGGAGCGGTTGTTGCGGGGGCGTGATGGCCGTCACGCGTGCTCGGCGTCGAAAGGGTTAGTTCTGCGGTATCACTAAGGAGAACCGCCATGCCGGACACTATCGAGCTGAAGGTCAAGGTATCGGACAAGGACCGTATCAAGGCCTATTCCTTCGCTTATGACGCTGACCGAGTGTCGTCCGAGAACCCGGTGCTGCCGATAATCATGAACAACGGTTCCGGCGCCTTCCAAGTGCGGCCGGGCGAGCCCGGTCGCCTCATCTGGGGCATGCGTGGCGACGAGGGCGGCAGCATGAAGGTAGAGCTGCTGCGCGACGGCACGGTGATCCAGAGCCGCGAAAAGTCGACGATCCCGCCCGGCGAGACGCGGGCGATCGACTTTTTCGACATCACGCTTTGAAACGGGAGGAGAACGTGTCCAAGCGCTTCGCCCTTGTCCTGGCAGCCCTCACGCCGGCCACCGCGCTGGCGCAGCAAGCGCCGCCGCCCGAGGAAAATGACAGCTCGCTTCTTACCCCCACCGGTGAACTGGCCGGGGATAACGCCCGCCAGGCGACCTTCGACATGATCGTCGCGGATCGGACTGCCGACGGCCCGGGCTATGGCAACCACGCGCCCGCAGTGCAGCCTGAATTCGCGCTGGTGGCGACCGACGACAAGAAGCAGGCAAGTGTCTCCTTGTCGTTCGACCTGAGCAACCCGTTCGGCGGGAATGGCCTTTCGCATACTGCGCTGACCCTGACGGGTACGACCGACCTCGCCAAGAATGGCGCGACGAGCTTTGGTGACTTTGCGAGCGGTCTGACCGGAGGAACCAGCATCGAACTGGGCTTCACGCATTATTCGGGGCGGTTCGCACCGCAGGACCTCGACTATGCGCCCGTACAGAAAGCGGTCGATAATTGCCGCGCCGAGCATACAGGCGCTGCCGATCTGGCGACCCTGTGCGATCCGTCGAAGTACAAGACCGGCGCATCAATGTTCGTGCACGAATATAATCGCGCCGGATTGCGCCGGTTTCTCAACTCCGGGTTGCCTGGTGGAATCGAATTCTTCGGCATCAAGGGCAGGGCGACCCAGACCGATTTCACGTATCTCGATCAGGCGGCCTTCGCGACAAAAGACGTCTCGCGTTTCGGCTTTACCCTGACTGCCCTGTATGGCGAATTGTTTGCTTCAGGCAGGACTTCGCTGGCGACGTCATTCACCTATGGGCGGAGTGACAAGGCCGATGACGAGATCATGCTATGCCAGGCGGTCAATGCGACGCAGACGCGTTGCATCACCGCCGCCGGCGGGCCGCCGAAACGCAAGACGCGTAGCGTCCTTTCGGTGGAGTTGCGGCAAGCATTTGGCCCCAGCGGCAAGTCGACGAGGTTCGGGCTGGCGCCGCTATTGAGCCTGGACTTCGAGAACAAGGATTTCGCCGCCGACTTGCCGATCTATCTGGTTGGAGACGGCGTCGGGAAGCTCCGGGGCGGCATCCGCATCACTTACGAGAACACGAGGCGGGCTTCGGGCGGCCGCGAAGAAGACGTGAAGTTCGGCGCCTTCGTGGGCGTGCCCTTCTCGCTGTTCTTCAACTGATCTTTGGCAACGAACTCTCGGATGAAGGGCGACGGGCTGAGCCTGGGCCACGGGTGAATCGACGCTTCCGGACGGAAGAGCGGCTTCGGCTGGCGCGTAAGCAAGATTGGGAGGACGAATATGGCAGAGAAAATTACGCCCTTCGGGGAATTTTGCGGTGATTATCTCGCGACCGCGGCTGGGTTCGCACATTGGGGTCGGATCTTCCTCATAGCTGCATTTGTCGCCGCGGCGGTCTATGCCCTGATCGAGGCCTATAAGCGGTGGAAAACACCCGTCACCCGGACCGACGGCAGCAGGTTGGTCGATGGGGCGATCACGGGGTTGCCGATCAAGGACTTGGCCGATGCCCTGCGTGAGCTCGTCGTCGCGCTTGCTACCGCGCCGGTATGGCTCGCGATGATGGCGGTCGGCATCTTCGCCCTATGGGCGGCAGGCACGCTGGTGCCGGACAAGTGCACGCTTGCCGACAGCTACAAGCCGGTGCCCGCCGCTTCGAAATAGCCTCGTCTATCCCCCTTCGCTCCCATCGGCGAAGGGCCGGCACGGCCCGCTCCTCGATCCGGCGGGCCGCGCCGGTCGTCCGCCGCGCGCCTCCCTAGGGTGCGCGGCGGACCATCTTGGCCGGCGCGACTTTCCTTTCGCAATGCTGCACCGTCATTTCACTTGCCGTTCAGCGGCGGAGGCGGAAGCTGGCGGCACAGTGGGAGAGAGGCCATGCGGTTCGAGAGGATGATCAGGCTGGCGGCGCTGGCGGGCGCGGCTTTGGTGGTGGTGCCGGGTGCGGCGGGCGCGGCGCCGGTGGCGGCGATCGGCCAGGCGATGCAGCAGCAGGCGGACGGCGACTATCAGTGGATCGACCAGGCCGATGCGCTGTGGGACGCGATCGGCGATGCGCCGCCCGACCTCGCCTTTGCCTTCGAGGGGCAGGAGCCCTGGGCCTGGCAGACCGCCGATGGCTATACCATTATCGTCGAGGATGCCGGCGAGGGCGGGATCCGCAGCTATTATTTCGCGCCGGGCGAGGACGGGCCGTTCCTCGCGGTCGAGCCGGGCAACAGCTTCGCCTATCAGCGCGGCCGGCTGGTGATGGTCTATGATGCGGACGGCGAGGCCGCGCCGCGCGCCGAGTTCGGCGATTATGACGATTCGGCAGGCGACCTGTTCGCGCGCGGCGAGGCGCTGCGCGCGGCGATGAACCCGCGCGACTATCGCCCGGTCGATGCCGATGCCTGGATCGATGCGAGCCCCTATCTCTTCGGCTTCCTCCAGATCTGGGACGAGGGGCGCAGCCGCTATCCGGGCTGGGCGAGCTACCACCGGCGCAGCGACGCGGCCGCCTGGCGCCGCCGCTTCGAGGCGGAGCAGCGCCGCCGCCGCGGGCTCTCCGAGCAGTTCCAGCACTGGCGCGCGGGCGGCTTCCAGGGGCCGCCGCTGGGGCATTTCCATGCGCCGACGCGGCCCGGCCAGCCGGGCAGGCCCGGGGCCGGGCGCCCGCCGCAGCCGGGCTCGGGCTGGTCGCACCAGCCGGGCGGGCGGCCGGGCCAGCCCGGGCGGCCGGGCGGACCGGGGACCAACCCGCCGCGACCCGGTGGGCCGGGAAGCGGGCCGCGTCCGGGTTGGCCTGGCGCCGCGCCCGGCATGCCGATGCCAACGCCCCCGGTGGTGACGCGCCCCGACGGCTCGCCCGACTGGCGCCGCGGCCGCCCGCGGACGATGCCGGCGCCGGCGACGATCCCCGATGCTGGCGCTTCGGAGCCAACGGCGCCGCGGCCCGATGCGCGTCCGCCGCGCACTCGGCCCGATGGCAGCGGCTGGCAGCGGCCGATGCCGACCCCGCCGGTCGCAGCACCTGCACCGCCGGTGGTGAGCGCCGCACCGCCGGTCGCGGTCGAGCGCCCGCCGGCGCCGCGCCCGCGGCCCGAAGGGGGGTGGCAGCGCCCGTCCGCGCCTTCGGGTGGCGAGACGCCGCGACCGCAATTCCGCCCGCGGCCCAGCTATACCCCGGCGCCGAGCGCGCAGCCCGCGCCTGCGCCGCGCGCTAGCCCGCCTCCAACGGTGTCGGCACCGCCATCGCGCCCGAGCTATACGCCGCCGCCGCGGAGCGCCCCGCCAGCGCGCAGTGCCCCGCCGCCGTCGCGCCCGGCCCCGCCGCCGCCACACACGCAAAAGGCGCCCGAGGACTAGGTCCGTGCCCTAGAAGGGCAGCAGCGCCGCATAGTCGCCAAGCGGCGCGGCGCCGGGAACCTCGGCGCCGCGCCGCAGCAGGAAGGCGTGGCGGACGATCTCGGCCTGCTGCTCGATGCCGTAGCGCGCGAACGGCCGGCCGGGCTCGAGGGCGTAGGCATAGCGGCAAAAGGGGTGGCGCTGGAGCGGCAGGAACATGCCCGACTGGTGCTGCCAGACATGGACGAGCTCGTGGACGAACAGCCCCTGCAGCGCGAGCGGGGCCTGGCTGAAATCGTCGCGGTAGAGGCCCGAGGCGGGGTTGAAATGGATCGTGCCGAGCGGCGCCATCGTGGTGTTCCGCGGCTGGAAGAACGCCCATTTGCGGTTGGCGACGCCGGCGCGGGCGGGATCGAGCGCCGTGCCGAACACGCTGTGGGCGAGTTCGGCCTCGCCGGGCGTGAGGGAGCGGGTTTGCGACATCGGCCCTAGATGGCGCGCCGGGCCGGGCTTGTCATCCAGGCGCCGGCGCGCTGTGATACAAGCCCCGGGCAGGATCGGAGGCTGCGACTTGGACGTGCGGGAAGAAATCGAGCGCTATGTCGCCGGCCAGCCCGAGCCCAAGCAGGGCGACCTGCGGGCGCTGCACGCGCTCGTCCTGCGGATGCTGCCCTCCGGCCGATTGTGGTTCCTGGACGGGCGGAACGAGGCGGGCAAGATCGTCTCCAATCCCAATATCGGCTATGGGTCGCGTGTCATCGACTATGCCGATGGCAGCAGCCGGGAATTCTACCAGATCGGGCTGAGCGCGAACACGGCGGGAATATCGGTCTATATCCTCGGCATCGCGGACAGGACGTATCTGGCGGAGACGTTCGGCGCGCGCCTCGGCAAGGCAAGGGTGACCGGCTATTGCATCCGGTTCAAGGCGCTGAAGGATATCGATATCGGGGTGCTCGAGGCCGTGATGCGCCACGGGATCGAGAGCCGGGAGCCCTAGCCCGAAGGCGGCTCGCCCAGCCCCTCCTGGACCATGTCGATCTCGCGGACGCCGCGGCTGAGGCGGGCGGTGTTGACCAGTTCGCGCAGGCGCTCGCGGCGGATGCGGGCGCGGGCGACGTTGCGGATGACCAGCGGCGCGTCGCGGGTGGTCTCGTCGGACGAGGTGATGCTGATCGTGCCGATATCGGCGAGCTGGTTGATGATCGAGAAGTCGATGCGGACGTCCTTGACCCGGTAGAGCTCGATCTCGTCGATCGACTTCTGGACGATGCCCTTGTGGAGGATCAGCCGGTCGTCGGTGATCTCGTAGGCGATGCCGAGATTCTCGAACCATTTGAGGACGAGGACGACCAGCGCGACGGCGAGCAGCAGCGGCGCTACCCAGGCGGCGCCGACCAAGGTGCCCTGGGCGAGGAAATAGAAGCTGCCGACCAGCCCGGCGACGAACAGGAAGCAGGTGCCCCAGCCGGCGAGCGTGCCGAGCAGCCAGCCGAGCGTGGAAGAGCGGAAACGGTCCAGGACTTGCGGCATCGGGGCCCTCCCTCGGGTTGATCGCGGGAGGATAGCGCCGATCACCGGCGCGGCAACTCAACTCGTATATTTGTCGCAGGTCGAGCGGGTCGCGGCGGGCGACGGGTTGAACAGCTGCGAGAGGTCGCGCCGGTCGCGGACCAGGAACGAGGCGACATAGTGGAGCTTGATCGGCCCCATGAAGGTGCTGCCGAACAGCCGCTGATAGTCGTAGTTCACTTCGACGAAGATCAGCGCCGCGCCGCTCGAGGCGCTGACCACCGCGCCGGGATCGCCCATGCCGGTGGAGGTGGTGCCGGCATTGGCCTTGGTCGCATCGGTGCCGGCTGCGACGCTGGTGGTGCCGTAACTCGAATCATAGCCGGTGCCGCTCTTCATGCCGAAGCAGCGCTGCCAGTGGATGCGCTGGACGGGGGCGGTGTCGTAGCTCTGCTGGATATTCTCGAGGCTGGAGAGGATGACGCGGCCATTGGTGCCGAGGCCGAGCGCCTGGCCCTGGAGGCGGGCGGCCTGGAGCGCGTTGTTGATGTCGAGCTCGCGCAGCTGGACGGTGGAGAGCGAGGTCATCAGGCCCATGCGCGAGCCGTTGTCGGCCAGGTTGCCGGCGATCTGGCTGACGCGCAGATTGGCGATGGCGAGGTTGGCGCTCTCGACGCCGTAGCAGCCGAGCGCGAGCACCACCGGCAGCGCCAGCGCGAATTCGAGCATGGCGAGGCCGGCGCGGTCGCGCGCGAGGCGGCGGAAGAAGGCGAGGCGCGTCATGTGCAGATCGTCGGGGGCGAGGGGGTGCTCTGGGTGGCGTAGGGCTGGTTCATCAGCGTGGTGCTGGCGGTCAGCGTCGCGGTGCCGGGCCAGCCGAACAGCCGGGTGACCGGGAACAGCCGGCTATAGGTGACCGCGGCGGTGTAGACCGTCGCATCGTTGGCGCCGCCCTGGCCGGTGCGGCCGGCATCGGCATCCCATTGGCCGTTGCCGTTGACGTCGGTGTAGCATTCGCCGGCGTTGCGCACGCCATTGCCATTGGTGTCGACAAAGGGCTCGGGCGCGATCGTGCTGAAGCTCGAATAGCTGAGCCGGGTCGGATAGCCGCTGGCGAAGGTGGCGCGCGGGGCGACGGCGTTGACCTGGGCGAGCACCTTGGCATCGATCGTCGCCGGGGTGGCGCCCTGGATCGCGCTGTCGCGCCCGGCCTTCTGCACCGCGCCGGTGAGCACCGACTGGACATAGGCCTGATAGCCGAGCTCCATCATGCCCATCATCAGCACGAGCATCACCGGCAGCACCATCGCGAACTCGACCAGCGTCGCACCGCGGGAGTCGCGGAGGAGGCGGGCAAGCCTCACTGCGACACCCGCAGCATCGCGACCTGCTTGGCGATGTTGGCAAAGGCAGTCGACAGGCCTGAGCCGGTGGTGGTGAAGAGCGCCTGGTTGGTGGTGGTGGCGCAGGACTTCATCTCGGTGGTGGCCGAGGAATCGATCGTCACCGTCCACACCTGGATGTTGCGCGACTTGGCCGCGGTGCATTCCGCCAGGAAGCGGGCATTGTGATAGGATTTGAGGTTGGTGAAGTCGCCGCCGCTCACCCGCCGGTCGTAATATTCATTGCCGTACATGCCGTAGACGCCGGTGTTGGGCGCCATGTCGCCATCGGTGAGGAACACGATGACGCGGTTGGGCGCCTGGCGCGCGGGCCAGGCGGCGGTGTCGCTCGCGAAGATGCCCGAGGGCGAGATCATCCGCGTGCCCCAGATCATGCCGACATCGTGATAGGTGCCGCCGATCGGGCGGAAGTCCGCCGCGTTGACGAAGTTGGACACCTGGGTGCGCGTCATCACGTCGAGCCGCGAGACCGGCTTGCCGCACGAGACATAGCCCGACTGGTAATAGGGCGTGGTGCCGATGTTCGGATGGCTGGAGCTGTCGCCGGTCGAGGTCGCGGTGGCGGTGCTGGCGTAATTGTTGCGGGCGTAGAACAGCTCGGGCCACATCGGCTTCCACTGCGTGTCGATATTGGTGCCCGGCACCAGATCGGGATCGAGATCGGCGGGCAGCGCCGACTGGCTGAAGCTGGTGGTGCCGGCGGTGGTCGCGCGCTCCTCGATGCAGCCGGTCCAGCGGCTGGTGGCGCCGGTGGTCTTGCTCGGATCGGTCACCGCATTGCCCGCGACGAAGTTGCGCACGTCGAAATTGAGCTGCTGGTACTTCCAGGTCGGCTGGCCGAGCAGGCTGCCGGTCTGGGTGCGCGATTCATAGTTCCACTGGCTGTTCGCGCTGCCCGAGCCGCCGACCATGTAGCTCGGCGAGATCTCCATGATCGCCTTCCCGGCGTTCACCGTCGAGGTGTAGGTGACGAAGCCGTAGCGGATATGGGTGGACGGATCGGCGGCCGAGGCCATCGTATCATAGAAGCTGAGCACCGCCGAGCGCAGCGCCGCGATGCGCGAGCCGCTCTTCTCGGGGACGTAATAGGCGGTGCCGCCCGGATAGCCGGCGACGCTGTCATTGCCGCTGGCGGTGCCGTCCGCCGGGCGCGTGTAGCTCGTCGTGCCGGCCGAGCCGACATAGTTGTTGCAAGTGGTGTCGTCGTCGCTCGGCAGGCAGGCCATCGAGCCGGTGGTGTCGAGCACGAAGATCACGTCGGTATCGGCGACGTCGTAGCTCGCCTGGCAGGTGACGGTGATCGTCTGGTTCGAGAAGCCGAACATCGACATCACGGTCATCGGCACGGTCGCGGTGGCGGTGCCCGAGACCTGCGCGTCCGAGGTCTTGGCCGGCGTGAAGCTGGCGGCGGTGGTCTTGAACCAGCCGGTGCGGAAATTGTTGTTGAAGAAGGTCTGCGCCTGGGCGGTGGCGGTCGAATCGAGCGTGGTGTTGGTGAGCGAGGTGTCGGTCATCGACTTGCGGCCGGCGAGCACGCCGGCGTCGCACGCCTGCTGGAGCCGAGCCTTGACGACGTAGAGCCGCGCACTGTCGACCGCGCTGCCGCAAAAGGCCGCGAGCGGGATCAGCATCGCCGCCATCAACACCAGGGTGTTGCCGCGCTTGTCGCGCGCGAGACGCGCCATGAACCCCGAGGGCTTTAGCCGAACCTGCTCCACCGAACGCTCCGCACCGGGACCGGATACGGTCCGCCAATCAGAGCGGTTTTCTGCTTAAAATCGAAAGAGGTAGTTGCCGGGGCCCTCGGGAATTCTACCCCAAGTAGTGTTACGGAAGCGGAGCCGGATCGCCGGCGCCGACCACCTTCGCCTCGAGGTGCAGCGTCGTGCCGCTGGCGAAGGAGAGGGTGAGCGGGACCTTCTGGCCGGGCTTCACCGCCGGGCCGATCGAGAACAGCATGACGTGCTTGCCGCCGGGAGCGAAGGCGAGCTTTTCGCCGGCGGGGAGCGCGACGTCCTTCAGCGGCGTCATCGCCATCATGCCATGGTCGCCCTTCATGCTCTCGTGCATTTCGGCGCGCAGCGCGGCAGGGGTGGAAACCGCGAGCAGCGTGTCGGGCTTCGCCCCGCCGTGGAGCGCGAAATAGGCCGCGCCGGGCTGGCCGGCGACGGCGGGAAGCCGCACCCAGGCGCCCTCCGCGGTCAATTCGCCCTTGGGCGCGCAGGCGCAAAGTGCCGCCGCGATCGTCATCGCCGAAATCAGGCGCATTCAATTCCTCCCATTTCGGGAAGGTCCTTAGAAAGCGCGCCTTCTTGCGGCAAGCGCGCGGCCACCTATATCGCCGTTCGGGAAGGTTCTCCGCGCTGCCTCGAAGCAGGGGCGTGGGGGCCAATTGTTTGATTTAGGACTGGGGGCCAACGAGGGAACATGGCTAAAGTAATCGGTATCGATCTGGGCACTACCAACAGCTGCGTCGCAGTGATGGAGGGCGGCAAGCCCAAGGTGATCGAGAATGTGGAAGGCGCGCGCACCACGCCGTCGATCGTCGCCTTCGCCAAGGACGGCGAGCGCCTGATCGGGCAGCCGGCCAAGCGCCAGGCAGTGACCAATCCGGACAACACGGTGTTCGCGGTGAAGCGCCTGATCGGCCGCCGCTTCGACGACCCCGTGACCAAGAAGGACACCGAGCTGGTGCCCTACACCATCGTGCGCGGCTCCAATGGAGACGCCTGGGTGCAGGCCGGCGGCGAGGATTATTCGCCGTCGCAGATCAGCGCCTTCATCCTGCAGAAGATGAAGGAAACCGCCGAGAGCTATCTGGGCGAGAACGTCACCCAGGCGGTGATCACCGTGCCGGCATATTTCAACGACGCGCAGCGCCAGGCGACCAAGGACGCCGGCAAGATCGCGGGCCTGGAAGTGCTGCGCATCATCAACGAGCCGACGGCGGCGGCGCTCGCCTACGGCCTCGAGAAGAACGACGGCAAGACCATCGCGGTCTATGACCTTGGCGGCGGCACGTTCGACATCTCGGTGCTCGAGATCGGCGACGGCGTGTTCGAGGTGAAGGCCACGAACGGTGATACGTTCCTGGGCGGCGAGGACTTCGACGCCAAGCTGGTGCAGTTCCTGGCCGAGGACTTCAAGAAGGCCGAGGGCATCGACCTCACCAAGGACAAGCTCGCGCTGCAGCGGCTGAAGGAAGCCGCCGAGAAGGCCAAGATCGAGCTTTCGAGCGCGCAGACCACCGAAGTGAACCTGCCCTTCATCACCGCCGACGCCAATGGGCCGAAGCACCTGGTGAAGAACATCAACCGCGCCGAGCTGGAGCGCCTCGTCGAGGACCTGATCCAGCGCACGCTCGAGCCGTGCCGCAAGGCGCTGGCCGACGCTGGCGTCAAGGGCTCGGCGATCGACGAAGTGGTGCTGGTCGGCGGCATGACCCGCATGCCCAAGGTCCGCCAGATCGTGAAGGAGTTCTTCGGCAAGGAGCCGCACACCGGCGTGAACCCCGATGAGGTGGTCGCGATCGGTGCCGCCATCCAGGCCGGCGTGCTGCAGGGCGACGTCAAGGACGTGCTGCTGCTCGACGTCACGCCGCTGTCGCTCGGCATCGAGACGCTGGGTGGTGTATTCACCCGCATGATCGACCGCAACACGACGATCCCGACCAAGAAGAGCCAGGTCTATTCGACTGCCGACGACAATCAGCAGGCGGTGACGATCCGCGTCTTCCAGGGCGAGCGCGAGATGGCGGCGGACAACAAGATGCTCGGCCAGTTCGACCTGGTCGGCATTCCGCCGGCGCCGCGCGGCGTGCCGCAGATCGAAGTGACCTTCGACATCGATGCCAATGGCCTGGTCAATGTGTCGGCCAAGGACAAGGGCACCGGCAAGGAGCAGCAGATCCGCATCCAGGCCTCGGGCGGTCTTTCGGACAGCGACATCGAGCAGATGGTCCGCGACGCCGAGAGCTTTGCCGAGGACGACAAGAAGCGCCGTGCCGCGGCCGAGGCGAAGAACAACGCCGAGAGCCTGGTCCACACCACCGAGCGCCAGCTCCAGGAGAATGGCGACAAGGTCGACGCTTCGCTGAAGGCGGAGATCGAGGCGGCGGTTGCCGAGACCAAGGCTGCGATCGAGAGCGGCGACGCCGACGACATGCAGGCCAAGAGCCAGAACCTCGCCCAGGTGGCGATGAAGCTCGGCCAGGCGATCTACGACAAGCAGCAGCAGGCCGAGGCTTCGCCCCAGGGCGGCGCCGACGCGGCTGCGGGGAACGAAGCGGGCGGCGAGGAAGTCGTCGATGCGGAATTCTCCGAGGTGGACGACAACAAGGCGTAACTTAACTTCCCTCCCTCTCCCCGTGCGCGGGGGGAGGGCCGGGGAGAGGGGGAGTGGGGCGGCAATGCGAGTTTCTAGCGGCGTGCCCTTCTCCCGACCCTCTCTCCGCGAGCGGGGAGAGGGCTCTAATTGATGACCACCGAAGTCGATTTCTACGAGCTGCTCGAAGTCGAGCGCACCGCGGACGAGGCCACGCTCAAGTCCGCCTATCGCAAGCTCGCGATCAAATACCATCCGGACAAGAATGCCGGCTGCAAGGACCATGAGGCCAAGTTCAAGGCGATCAACGAAGCCTATGACTGCCTTAAGGACCCGCAGAAGCGCGCGGCCTATGACCGGTTCGGCCATGCCGCCTTCAGGAACGGCATGGGCGGCGGTGGCGGCGGCCACGGCGCGCAGGATTTCGGCGCGTTCAGCGACATCTTCGAAAGCGTGTTCGGCGAGTTCATGGGCGGTGCCCGGGGCGGCGGCCGGCCGCAGCGCCGCGGCGCGGACCTGCGCTACGACATGGAGATCAGCCTCGAGGACGCGTTCCACGGGACGACGAGCGAGATCACCGTCGACGTCTCCGGCCATTGCGACAGCTGCGAGGGCACCGGCGCCAAGCCGGGCACCAAGGCGACCCAGTGCAAATATTGCGGCGGGCACGGCAAGGTGCGCGCGCAGCAGGGTTTCTTCATGGTCGAGCGCGCCTGCCAGCATTGCCACGGCGCCGGCGAAGTGATCGACGAGCCGTGCCGCGACTGCCGCGGCGAGGGCCGCACCGACAAGACCAAGACGCTCAAGATCAACGTGCCGCCCGGCGTCGACGAAGGCACGCGCATCCGCCTGCAGGGCGAGGGCGAGGCAGGGGCGCGCGGCGCGCCGGCGGGCGACCTCTACATCTTCCTGCACGTCAAGAAGCACGGCATCTTCGAGCGCGAGGGCACCAATTTGTTCGCGCACGCGCCGATCAGCTTCACCACCGCGGCGCTGGGCGGCGAGATCGTCATCCCCGGGCTCGACGGCGAGAAGCATGTCGTCAAGATCGCCGCGGGCACGCAGAGCGGCCGCGAAGTGCGCCAGCGCGGCGCCGGCATGCCGGTGCTGCAGGGGCGCGGGCGCGGCGACCTGGTCGTCGAGCTCGTCGTCGAGATGCCGACCAAGCTGACCGCGAAGCAGCGCGAGCTGCTCGAGGAATTCCGCGCGACCGAGACGGGCGACGAATGCCCGCAGGCGACGGGCTTCTTCGCCAAGTTGAAGGCCGCGCTGGGGTGAACCGCCGGCCCTGACGGGAATGAAACGCCCCCTTCGCCGCGCGCGGAGGGGGCTTTTTCATGCTATTCGCCTGCGCATGCCCCGCCGCTCGCGCCTGATCCCGCTCGCCTGCACGCTGGCGGTGGCGGACGTGCTGTTCCTCGGCTGGCGCTGGCGCCAGGACAGCCTGCCCAATGCCGATGTCACCTATGTCGGGCTCGATTCGAGTGAGATGATCGTGGATGCCGATGCTGCGGCGCTCAGCCTGCAGGCGGGGCACTGGCGCCTGGGCGATCGGCCGCTTGCCGATGTCGGGGAATATGCGAAGGGCGTGGCCGCGGAAGGGCATATGCCGCTGGTGACGGCGCCGAGCTATGGCCAGTTCCTGCGCTCGGTCCGCGACCTGAAGGCGCGCAAGATCTGCCACATCCTGATCCGGGAAGGCGGCACGATCATCAAGGCCGCGCCCACGCCGGAGGTGCCCGTTTGGGACGAGCTCAGCATTCCCGCGCTCCTGCTATGCGGTGAGAGCGATAGCGACATGGGCTTCCATGGCACCCTGCCCCCTGACGGGCCGATCCACCTGCCGGCGACTTCGTTACGTTAACGTAAGCTGCAAACCCAGTTCAGCATCGCCTCAGCCCGACTCGCCTAGAAGGGTCCTCAACACCGGTGCCCCGGGTACCGGCCAGAAGAGGAGAAAGATCATGAACAAGACGCTTCTGGGCCTTGCGGCCGTGGCCGTTGCCCTTCCCGCCCTGCCGTCGTCGGCGATGGCGCAGAATTATGGTGGCGGCTACCGCGACCATGGCCGCTACGAGCGCAGCTACGACAATCGTGGCTATGACCGCGGCTATTACAACGGCCCGACCTGGCGCGGGCGCGACGGCCGCAACTATTGCCGCCGTTCGGATGGCACCACCGGCCTGTTGCTGGGCGGCGTCGCCGGTGCGCTCGTCGGCCGCAGCATCGACCGCTATGGCGACCGCACCCCCGGCACGCTGCTCGGTGCGCTCGGCGGCGCGCTGGTCGGCCAGGCGATCGACAAGGACAATGGCGGCCGCCGCTGCCGCTAAATCCTGAACCTGGTTCAGCATGAGGGGCCCGGTGGAAACGCCGGGCCCTTTCTCTTGGGATGAGGCCCTACCTCTCGTTACCCCGGCCTTGTCCCGGGGATCAACCGGGCCGCACCTGCGGCGCTCGCGTATCTCGCGTTGCACGCGCCTCCCGGAGGACCCCGGAACAAGTCCGGAGCGACGCTTTGGAAGCGTGGTGACCTCAACGCCCGTCGTCGCTCCAGTGCGGCGGGTCGCTGAGCAGCTTGATCGCGCCGTAGCTCGCGCCGAGCTTCTGCAGGTCGGGATTGTCGCCGGTGCGCGGGCTGGTGGCGATCTCGCGGGCCTTGCCCTGCCTGTCCTTGATCTTGAGCGTGCCGTTCCAGCCGATCGTCATGTCGATCGCGCGGCCCTCGATATGGCGCGAGGTGAGCGAAGGCTCGAAGGCGATCTGGAACAGGTCCGACATCGCCTGGGCGCCGGCTTTCGACTTGGCGAGGTCGCCATGATCCCATTGGATTGCGAGGCCGGGCACAGAGGGGACCTTGTTCGGCGCGACCGAGCCCTTCGCCACGCACCAGCTGTAATGCATCAGGTGCGCGCGCGTCGCGTTGCGGCGGGTGGCGGAGATGGTGACGGTGGCGCCGGCGTCCTTCAGCGCCTTGAGGAACGCCGTGACATTGTCGCGGAAGGGCTGGATCAGGTCGGCGACCGCGGCGCTGTTGGGGTATTGGGCCTGGTTGGCGTTCCACCAGTCGGCGCCCGAGAGCGGCGGGCGGGCGCCCTGGCCCGCGGCGAGCGCGAGCCAGGTCTTGCCGCCGGGGCTGATCAGCCCGTCTGGCACGGGCATGGCGAGGACCTTGCCCTGATAGCCGATGATCGCGGCGATCGTCGCCTTGTCGCAATCGCCGCTGGTGGCGAGCAGCTTCTGCCCGGTGAAGCGCAGCCAGTCGTTGAGCAGATGCTGAACGACGAGCACGTCCGCGAGATCGTTGACCCCGCCTTTGCCCACCGATGCGCCGATCGCCATTCGCTTCCCCCTTAAATTCCTCCCCGAGGCGAGCTCGGGGAGGATTTACGCGAGTCGTATCCGGCGAAATCCTACATTGGAAGCGGGCGGCTCAGGCGAACACGCGCGCGAAGATCGTGTCGACCTGCTTGAAGTGATAGCCGAGGTCGAACTTGTCCTCGATCTCCGCCGGCGAAAGCGCGGCGGTGACTTCGGGGTCGGCCTTGAGCAGCTCGAGCAGCGACAGCTCGCCGTCGCTCTCCCACACCTTCATCGCGTTGCGCTGGACGAGGCGGTAGCTGTCCTCGCGGCTGACGCCGGCCTGGGTGAGGGCAAGAAGCACGCGCTGCGAATGCACGAGGCCGCCCATGCGATCGAGGTTCTTCTGCATCCGCGCCGGATAGACGAGCAGCTTGTCCATCACGCCCGTCAGGCGGGCGAGCGCGAAATCGAGCGTGATCGTCGCGTCGGGGCCGATATAGCGCTCGACCGAGGAGTGCGAGATGTCGCGCTCGTGCCACAGCGCGACATTCTCCATCGCCGGGATCGTCGCGCTGCGGACCATGCGGGCGAGGCCGGTGAGGTTCTCGGTGAGCACGGGGTTGCGCTTGTGCGGCATCGCCGACGAGCCCTTCTGGCCGGGCGAGAAATATTCCTCGGCTTCGAGCACTTCGGTGCGCTGGAGGTGGCGGACCTCGACGGCGAGGCGCTCGATCGAGCTGGCGATCACGCCGAGGGTCGCGAAGAACATCGCATGGCGGTCGCGCGGGATGACCTGGGTCGAGACCGGCTCGACGGCGAGGCCGAGCTTCTCCGCGACATGCGCTTCGACGCGCGGATCGATATTGGCGAAGGTGCCGACCGCGCCCGAGATCGCGCAGGTAGCGATGTCGGCGCGCGCGGCGAGCAGGCGCTCCTTGTTGCGCTTGAACTCGGCATAGGCCTCGGCGAGCTTGAGGCCGAAGGTGACCGGCTCGGCATGGATGCCGTGGCTGCGGCCGATCGTCGGGGTGAGCTTGTGCTCATAGGCGCGGCGCTTGAGCACCTCGAGCAGCGCGTCGATGTCGGCGAGCAGGATGTCGCTGGCGCGGGCGAGCTGGACCGCGAGGCAGGTGTCGAGCACGTCCGAGCTGGTCATGCCCTGGTGCATGAAGCGGGCTTCGTCGCCGACCTGCTCGGCCACCCAGGTGAGGAAGGCGATGACGTCGTGCTTGGTCACCGCCTCGATCGCGTCGATCGCGGCGACGTCGATCGCCGGGTTGGTCGCCCACCAGTCCCACAGCGCCTTGGCGGCGCTCTTCGGCACCACGCCGAGCTCGGCCAGCGCCTCGGTCGCGTGCGCCTCGATCTCGAACCAGATGCGGAAGCGCGCCTCGGGCGACCAGATCGCGGTCATGTCGGGGCGCGAATAACGGGGGACCATTGCAAGCCTTTCGCTGGGGTGTGCGGCGCCCCTAGCAAGCGGGGGGAAGGGGGGCAACCGAAGCAGGCCACGCGGGCGATCGCGGCGTGGCCGTTGCAGGCACGCCACAGCGCAAATGAAATGCGATGAAATGAAGTCGTGAGGGGGTGAGTTGAGGAAATTGCCGCGAGATGATGGGTTGGTATCGTGAATGCATCGACAGATCATCAAGGGCCGGAGAAGTAACGGCCTGAAGAACAACAGGAGAGTTACTGATGTTGAAGCCAGTGCTTCTTGCAACTTCTATTCTATTTGCCGTCCCCGCCATTGCACAGGAGACGCCGGCGCAGGATAATACGCAGCCGACCCAGAATGCGCCGGCGCCGGATCAGACCGCGACTCCGGTGGTGACCGACGACAAGGCCCCGGCCGCGCAGGACCAGGCGACCACAGCCCAGGCTGCTCCGGCGCCGGCCCAGCCTGTGACTCAGCCCGCCCAAGGCGTCGCGCAGGAGACCACGCCCGCGGCACCGGCCGCCCAGCCGACCGGCAGCGCGTCCGCGACTCCCGCCGCTACGCAGGAGCAGGTCGCCCAGGCAGTGGGCCGCGACTTCGGCACCTATGACAAGGACGGCGACGGCAAGCTGAACGCGACCGAGTTCGCCGCCTGGATGGGCAATCTGCGCAAGGCGGCCGAGCCGACCTTCCAGCCGGGCACGCCCGAGGCGACGACCTGGACCGCGCAGGCCTTCACCAGTGCCGACACCGACAAGAGCGCGTCGGTCAACAAGCAGGAACTGACCGTGTTCCTGACGCCGAAACAGCCCGGCTAAGAGTTTCGTCGCGCCGAATACGCATGGCGCTACTCCCGAGCGGCCGTCGGACTTGCTTCCGGCGGCCGTTTGGCGTGTCAGGGAAGCGCGAGCAGCGCGTCCTTGCCGGGGCGCATCAGCAGCACGGCGCGCGAGAGCAGGTCGAAACCGAGGATGCCGCCCTTGCCGGGCAAGGCGCGGCGCGCCTGGGCGAGGTGCAGGTCGCGTCCGCCCAGGCCGAGCGTCACCGGGCCGATCAGGTCCGACGTCTTCACCACGCCCGAGACGCCGCCGTGGGCCTCCCCGCCGAGGCGCGGCGCATCGGGAAGGAAGTCGGCGGGCAGGCTGGTCCGCCAGGCGCCGCTGTCGAGCAGGAACGGGCCGCTCGCGCCGCCGGCGGTGACCGTCACGCGCGCCTGGCCGTCGCTGCCGATCGGCGCGGGGACGCCGTCCAGCGTGCATGCGGGGCTCGCCGGCGGCGCCGAGGTCGCGATGCCGCGCGCGAAATCGATGCGCAGGCAATCGGGGCCGACGAGCGACTGGGCGCTGACCACGCCGTCGATCCCGAGCGCATCGAGGATCGTCATCCGGACCACCGCCAGCTGGGCGAGGTGATAACGGGCGTCGCCGATCGCGAGGTCGACCTGCTCAACCATCTCGACCGGATAGGCGCTGACCGGGGCGCCGCTGCTGTCGCGTCCCTTGACCGGCGTGCGCCGGATGAGACCCGCCGCATCGGCGAAGCCGGGCGAAAGCACGGTGCGGTTGGCGCCGGTATCGAACAGGAAGACGCCGGGCCGGCCCGCGACGGTGGCGTGGACGATCGGCAGCTGGCCGCCGACCGGGCGTCCGCCGAGCGCGGCGGGGCGCTCGATCGCGAAGTGCGGCAGCTCGGGGGCGGGCGCGGCGCCGAGGAGCAGGGCGAGCGGGAGCAGAAGCGTGCGAAGCATGCGGGATGCTATCGTGCAGGGTGTGACACTGCAATGACACACCTTCCGCCGGGATGACGGCCTCAGATCAGCCCCTGGCCGCGGAGCGAAACATGCCCGTCGCGGGCCATGATGATGTGGTCGTGCACCGCGATGCCGTGGACCTTGCCGGCGGCGATCACCTGGCGGGTGATCTCGATATCGGCGCGGCTGGGGGAGGGATCGCCCGAGGGGTGATTGTGGACGAGGATCAGCGCCGCCGAGCCGAGCTGGAGGCCGTGGCGCATGATTTCGCGGACATAGACCGCGGCCTCGTCGATCGTGCCTTCGCTCATCAGCGCGTCGCGGATCAGCAGGTTCTTCGAATTGAGGTGGAGGACACGGAAGCGCTCGATGCTGTGGTGCGCCATGTCGGCGCGGAGATAGTCGAGCAGCGCCTGCCAGTTGGCGAGCACCGGGCGCTCGGCGATTCCGGTGCGCAGCAGGCGGAGCGCAGCGGCGTGGGTGGCCTTGAGCGCGGCGACGCTGGTCTCGCCCATGCCCTTCACCCGGCCCAGCGCCTCGGCATCGGCAGTGAGCAGCCCGGCGATGCCGCCGAACTCGTGGAGCAGCGCCTTGGCCAGCGGCTTGGTATCCTGGCGCGGAATCGCCAGCGCGAGGAGATATTCGACCAATTCGTGATCGAGCAACGCGTCCGGCCCGCCCTCGAACAGGCGGCGGCGCAGGCGCGCGCGGTGGCCGCTATTGTCGGGGGCCTCGGACATGGCCGCGTTGTTCCTGCAAACCCTGGGTTATTCAAGGCGAGGACTTCTCCGAAACGGCGCAGAAATGCGTTAGAGTTGACTCGCCCGGCGCGCGTTCCTAAAGCGCCCGAGCAACGCGGCTGAACAGCCGGCGATGCTTAAATGTCGCCGGCGCGTTCGGCGGCTTTTTTCATATCTGGATCGCCTTGACCGCCTTGACCCAAGACCGTGCTCCCAGCGACCTTGACCGCCGCATCGCCGATGCGAAGGCGGCCGAGGCTGCGCGCACCGGCGCGGACGCGGGCATCAAGGCGCCGGCCGACGCCAAGGGCTACAAGCAGGGCTCGCGCGTGCTGATGGACCTGATCGGCATGCCGCTCGGCGGCGGCGTTCTCGGCTTCGCGCTCGATCGCTGGCTGGGCACCAGCCCGTGGTTCCTGCTGGGCTTCGTCCTGCTATCGTTCGTCGCGGCTTTCCGCAGCATCTACAAGATTTCGAAGGAGCGGGCAGAGTGAGCGCCGGCGCAATCAATCCGATGGAGCAGTTCGAGGTCGGCAAGCTGATCAAGCTTGACGTGCTCGGCTATGACCTCTCGTTCACCAATTCCGCGCTGTTCATGGTCGTCGTGGCCGGGCTGCTGTTCGCCTTCATGCTCGGCGGGATGAAGCGCGCGCTGATCCCCGGCAAGTGGCAGCTGATGGCCGAAGGCGCGGTGGGCTTCATCGATTCGATGGTGAACACCAGCATCGGCAAGGGCGGCAAGAAGTTCGCCCCGTACATCTTCTCGCTGTTCTTCTTCATCCTGTTCGCGAACCTGGTCGGCATCCTGCCGCTGGCGATCGTGCCGGGGCTGCACACCTTCGCGGTGACCAGCCACATCACGGTGACCGCGGTGCTGGCGTTCTTCTCGTTCGGCATCGTGCTGTTCGTCGGCCTGTTCAAGCATGGCCTGAAGTTCTTCACGCTGTTCGTGCCGCACGGCGCGCCGCTGTGGCTGATGCCGGTGATCATCCCGGTCGAGTTCATCTCGTTCATGGTGCGTCCGTTCTCGCTGGGCCTGCGACTGTTCGTCGCGATGACCGCGGGGCACATCCTGCTCGAGGTGTTCGGCAGCTTCGTGGTGCAGGGCCTCAACGCCGGCGGCCCGCTCGGCGGCGCCGTGAGCGTGCTCAGCCTGCTCATGATCATCGGCGTGAGCGCGCTTGAGCTGCTGGTCTGCGCGATCCAGGCCTATGTGTTCGCGCTGCTGACTTCGCTGTATCTCCACGACGCGGTGCACCTGCACTAAGTCGCGCTGTTCGTTTGGTTTATTGGATTACGTAGGGAGCTTGAAATGACTGACGTTGGTGCAATGTACATCGGTGCCGGCCTTGCGGCGATCGGCATCGGCCTGGCCGCGCTCGGCGTGGGCAACGTGTTCGGTTCGTTCCTCGAGGGCGCGCTGCGCAACCCGGGTGCGGCTGACGGCCAGCAGGGCCGCCTGTTCATCGGCTTCGCCGGTGCCGAGCTTCTGGGTCTGATCGCGTTCGTCGTCGCGATCCTGATCCTGTTCGTCGTCAAGGGCTAAGGTTCGAGGACAGCCAATGCCACAGCTATCCCAAATCCCTGAGATCTACGCGTCGCAGCTCTTCTGGCTCGCGATCGTGTTTGCGCTCATCTATTTCGGGATCGGCAAGGCGATGGTCCCGAAGATCGAGCGTACGGTCGAAGACCGCAACGCCCGCATCGCCGGCGACCTCGCCGCGGCTGAGGCTGCCCGAGACGCTGCCCATGCGTCGGATGCCGCGTACGAGTCCGGGCTGGAAGCAGCCCGGACCACGGCGCTCGCGACGCTGAGCAAGGCCAAGGACAAGGCGACCGCCAAGTCCGAAGCCGATGTGAAGAAGGGCGATGCCGCGTCCGAGGCGAAGATCGCCGAGGCCGCGCAGCGCATCGAAGCGACCAAGGCCCAGGCGCTTGGCGAAATCGAGGCCGAGACGGTGGACGCCGTCCAGGACATCGTCGCCAAGCTTTCGGGCGTGAAGACCGACCGCGCGTCGGTCACCCAGCAAGTGAAGGCGGCGCTGGCCAATGGCTGAACATCCCCAGGGCATGAAGACGCAGACCGGCACGGTCGAGCTGCACCATGAGCCGTCGGCGTTCGGCATCACCGCGCCGGGCTTCGTCGCCATCGCGATGCTCATCGTGCTCGGTATCGTGCTCTACAAGCGCGTGCCGGCGATGATCGGCAAGATGCTCGACGCCAGGATCGATTCGATCCGCACCCAGCTCGACCAGGCGACGGCGCTGCGCGTCGAGGCGGAGGCCGAGCTGGCCGCCGCCAAGGCGCGCAATGCCGCGAGCGAGGCGGATGCCGCCGCGATCGTCGCGCATGCCGAGGCCGAGGCGAAGGACCTGCTCAAAAAGGCAGAGGCCGACGCCAAGGAGCTGACCAAGCGCCGCGCCAAGATGGCCGAGGACAAGATCGCCGCTGCCGAGCGCACCGCGATCGCCGAGGTGCGTGCCAAGGCGGCCCAGGCCGCCGCCGCCGCCGCCGGGGCGATCATCGCCGAGAAGCACGGCGCCGACGCCGACAAGGCGCTGGTCGACCAGGCCATTGCCGGGCTCGGCCGGCTGAACTGACCCTCTCGCTTCGGCGGGCATGAAAAGGGCGCGCTTCCCCAGGGAGCGCGCCCTTTTCGTATTTCGGATCTTTGCCTTCGAAGTATGTGTCTATGCCGTCCCCCGGCGAAAGCCGGGGTCCAGGGCCACAAGCGGAACGGCAGAGAAACCCTGGGCCTCGGGGAACAGCAGGGTTGTGCCGGTGCCCTAGAACTGCGCCTTCGCGTCGGCGATCGGATCGCCCACCGCGGTGCCGCCGGTGCGCTTGCAGGCGAATTCCATGATCGCGATGTTGATGCTGCCGGGCTTGGGCAGCTTGTACTCGTTGATCGTCTCCGAAGGCTCGGTGCGCAGGAATTTCCCGCCCGCCATGTAGTAGCTGTAGCTCAGCGTGCGGAAGCTGGTGTTGGTGCAGTTGAACTCGGTGCGGATCCGGGCGGCGACGATGCCTTCGTCCAGCGGCGTGGCATAGACGCTCTCGACATCGCCGGTGATCTTGCCGTCGCTTGCCGGCTTCAGGCTGGCGAGATCGACATAGCTCATCGTATTCTCGTTGCCGCCGACGCGGTACCATTGCTGGGCGGCGGCGGGCGCGGCCGCGACGGGCAGCAAGGCGGCGGTGGCGAGAAGCAGGCGCATGATCAATTCCCCCAAAATTGCGCAATCATGCTGCCACGGGTTCGTTTCGGGGGAAAGGGTCGTGCTGGCCGTAGCGGGTCGGGGCGGCTAGGATCGCGGCATGACTGTCCAACGCTGGCTCCAGCTCGCCACGGCGCTCACCGCGCTGCTGCTCGTCTTCCTGCTCGTCGTGGTGTGGAAGAGCGCGGAGGCGGAGCATCGCCGCGCCAACGACATCGGCGCGCGCACCCACGACACGATGCAGCGCATCGAGGCGCGGGCGGATGCGCTGGAGAATGAAGCGGGGCGGTAAATTTCAAATCCTCCCCCAGCTTGTCTGGGGGAGGGGGACCATTCGCGCAGCGAATGGTGGAGGGGCCGGCGCAACGCGCCGGTGCCCGGCGCGCCCCTCCACCACCGCCTTCGGCGGCGGTCCCCCTCCCCGAGCAGAGCTCGGGGAGGATTTACCAGGTCACGGCTTGCGGAACTTGTAGATGAACTGGTCGGTCTTGCCGCGGATCTCCGGGGTGAAGACGTTGGCGGTGTGGGGGTCGTTCGGGTTGCGCAGCAGCGGCAGCTCGCCGTCGAACTTGAAGCCCGCGCTCTCGAGCTCGGCGCGGGCGGCGGCGGGATCGATGCGGTGGAGCGTCTGCGGCAGCGCGAAGGCGGGATCGGCATTGGCGACATGGTCGACCACCAGCAGCACGCCACCCGGCTTGAGCGAATCATAGAGCTTCTTGGCGATGAACGCCGCGGCGCCCGGCGGCGAGGATTTGAGGTGGAGATCGTGCCAGTTCTGCACCGTGATGATCGCGTCGAGCGGCTCGGGGAAGGCGAAGCTCTTCAGGCTGTCGCTCATCGCCACGGTGTTGGCGCGGCCCGCCACCGCGGCCTTCTGGTCGTCGGCATAGGCGGCGCGATAGGCGATGAACTCGGCAGGCTGATAGGCGTAGAGCTTGCCCTTGGGACCGATAACCGGCGACAGGATGCGCGTCCAATAGCCGCCGCCCATGATGAAGTCGGCGACCTTCTGGCCGGGCGCGATGCCGGCAAAGGCGAGGATCTCGCCCGGATGGCGCGCGGCGTCGCGGTCCTTGTCGGCCTGGGGGCGGCCGGCATCGGCGAGCGCGGTGGCGATCGGGGCGGGGACGGTCTGGGCGTGCGCGGCGAGCGGTGCGGCCAGCGCGAGCAGGGCGGCGGACAGGACGAGCTTCATCGGACGACTCTCCTAAGTGTGTGGGCCGAGCATGACACATCCGTGTGACCGTTCAAGTTGCCCCGGACGGGAGCCGCGCCTAAATCCCATCCGACGATGTCCGATCCCAATTCGCCCAACCGCTTCAACGAAGAGACCGCCACCTATGCGGTGCGCGGCGCCGACGCGCCCGACCTGGAGGCGGGGGTGGCGGCGATCCGCAACGTGCTGAAGACGCTGCCCGCGCGGCCCGGCGTCTATCGGATGCAGGATGCGCGCGGCGACGTGCTGTATGTCGGCAAGGCGCGCGCGCTCAAGAACCGGGTGACCAACTACACCCAGGTGATGCGCCTCTCGAAGCGGCTGCAGCGGATGGTGGCGCAGACGCGCTCGATGACGATCGTCACCACCAACAACGAGGCCGAGGCGCTGTTGCTCGAGGCGCAGCTGATCAAGCGCTTCCGCCCGCCCTACAACGTCCTGCTGCGCGACGACAAAAGCTTCCCGTTCATCCTGCTGCGCCGCGACCACGACTATCCGCGCATCCAGCTCCACCGCGGCGCGCGCAAGGTGAAGGGCGATTATTTCGGGCCGTTCGCCGGCGCCGGGCAGGTGCGCAAGACGCTGAACGCGCTGCAGAAGCTGTTCCTGCTGCGCAGCTGCACCGACGGCTTCTTCAACACGCGCGACCGGCCGTGCCTGCTCTACCAGATCCGCCGCTGCTCGGCGCCGTGCGTCGACCGGATCGCCCCGGAGGCCTATGAGGAGCTGGTCGACGACGCGCGCGACTTCCTGATGGGCAAGAAGACCCAGGTCCAGGCCAAGCTCGGCGCACAGATGCAGGCGGCGGCGGAGAATCTCGATTTCGAGCTGGCGGCGATCCTGCGCGACCGGCTGAAGGCGCTGACCTTCATCCAGGGCAGCCAGGCGATCAACGCCGAGGGCGTCGGCGATGCCGACATCTTCGCGCTGGCCAACAAGAACGGCGTGATGGGCATCCAGGCCTTCTTCATCCGCGGCGGGCAGAATTGGGGGCATCGCAGCTTCTTCCCCGCGCACACCAGTGAAGTGAGCGAGGACGAGGTGCTCGCCGCGTTCCTGATGCAATTCTACGAGGAAGTGCCGCCGCCGAAGATCATCTTCGTCGATCGCGCGCTGGAGGAAGCGAGCCTGCTTGCCGAAGCGCTGCGGGAACGCGCCGGGCACAAGGTCGCGCTGGGCGTGCCGCAGCGGGGCCCGCGGCGGCGGCTGCTCGACCAGGCCAAGCGCAATGCGGTGGAAGCGCTCGACCGGCGGCTGGCCGAGGGCACGACCCAGGCCAAGCTGCTCGCCGAGGTGGCGGATATCTTCGAGCTGCCCGAGCCGCCCGAGCGGATCGAGGTGTACGACAACTCGCATATCCAGGGCACCAATGCGCTGGGCGCGATGGTCGTGGCTGGCCCCGAGGGCTTCCAGAAGAACCAGTATCGCAAGTTCAACATCAAGCGGCCCGAGACGATCGCCGGCGACGACTATGGGATGATGCGCGAAGTGCTCACCCGCCGCTTCGCCCGCGCGGTGGAGGAGGATCCCGATCGCCAGGGCGGCACCTGGCCCGATCTGGTGCTGCTCGACGGCGGGCGCGGGCAATTGAACGCGGCCAAGGCGGTGCTCGAGGATCTCGGCATCGAGGACGTCTGCATGGTCGGCGTCGCCAAGGGGCCGCATCACGGGCGCGACGGCCGCGAAATATTCCACCTGATGGACGGGCGCGAGCTGATGCTGCCGGTCAACTCGCCGCTGCTCTTCTACCTCCAGCGGCTGCGCGACGAGGTGCACCGCTTCGCGATCGGCGCGCACCGCGAGAAGCGTTCCAAGGCGATCGGGGCGAGCCCGCTCGACGAGGTTCCGGGGATCGGCCCGGCGCGCAAGAAGGCGCTGCTGATGCATTTCGGCACCGCGCGGGCCGTGCGCGCGGCGAGCCTGGAGGACCTGCAAAAGGCGCCGGGCGTCAGCGCCGGCGTGGCGCAGCAGGTCTATGACTATTTCCACGCGCGATAGACATCAGT